>NZ_JBKXLD010000104.1:0-5385 GCF_047010065.1 Allobaculum sp. | reverse complement strand
ATCCCGTACGATTCGAGAACTCTGGCGCTCTGGCGTCCGATCAGCGCAAACCGGGTATTGGCCAGTTTCCTATGATCGATGTGCAGGCGCTGAAATTCGCGCATGAGGACATGAATGCCGTGCGCGCTGGTCAGAACGATCCACTGCGGCAGACCTGAATCAAACAGATCGTCTGGCAAAGGCAGATCGTGATAGCGGACTTTGAGCAGCTGCTGATACTGCACAGAAGCGGGGAGAAGATCTTTCAGCTTCTGATTGAGAGCGTCCGATCCGCAAAGCCCGACGCGCAAATGCCTGGGCGGATCGTATAAAGCGGCCGTTCCGGAAATGACTACGATGGCCGGCGAAAACAGCTGATGCTCTTTTGCACAGGCAGAAAGCGAATCGAGCGTGCAGGAAACGCTGGCGGTCATCATGGATGAGCGTGACGAAAAAATGGCGCAGGGCGTATGCGGATCCATACCGGCTTCCATCAGATGATGGGAAATTTCATCAAGCCGGTTCATCGCCATCAGAAAGACGATCGTTCTGGAAAATTCAGCAATGTTTTTCCATTCTTCCTTTGTTCGCGGTGTGTTTTCGCTCGTTCCGGTCAGAACCATGAATCCGCCGGCAACATTTCGCCGGGTCAGACCAAAGAGATCTTTGGCGGGAATGCCGTAAAAACTCGAAATGCCGGGAAGAACCTGCAGATCGATATTGTGCTGTCGAAGAATTTCGATTTCTTCCATGCCGCGGCCAAAGACCATCGGATCGCCGCCCTGCAGACGGACAATATGCGCATACCGTTTTGAAAGCTCCAGAAGCAGTTCATGAATTTCCTGCTGACTGGAGCTTTTTTCATGTCCGCGCTTGCCGCGTTCGATTTTTTCAGCATTGGGGTTTAAATCCAGAATTTCCGGATCGATCAGACGGTCATAGACGATGACATCCGCGCGTTCGATCGCATGCCGGGCAGCGAGTGTAAGGCCTTCAATACCGGCACATCCGGCCCCGACCAGAGAAATTTCAGGCTTTCGATTCATAGAGTTCCTCCTGTGTTCTGCGTGCTCAATCAGCCGTCCGACTTCCTTTGCACAAAGGGCACTTCCTTTCCGTATGGCGTCTTCAAACAGCCTTCGAAAAACGACGGGCCGAAGGGAAGACGGAACGGTCTCGCGAATATAAGGGCGAAGCTGCTTCAGCCAGAGAAGAATGGAATCAAAGTCTTCCGGGACGATCTCCCGGATTTTCTGTTTTAAATAGCGGGCAGCCGTCGGCGAAGCGCCGGAAGTGGAAATGCCGATAGCGTACTCCGTTCCGGAAACGACCGCTCCAAAGGTGACGGTGCACCAGTCCGGATCGTCCACGCAGTTGCAAAGAACGTTTTTCTCTTTGGCCCACAGGGCAATCGCGTGATTGATTTCGGGCTGATCGGTCGCCGCAATGATCAGCAGATAGTCGGTCGGACAAAACCAGTCGGGCGACCATTCCTGCTCGATTTGCATCACGGGTAAAGACGCAAATGCTTCAAGAAAAGAAGGGGAACAGACCGTAATACGGGCATGGAAGGGAAGAAGCCGCTGCGCTTTTTCCAGAGCGGCATGACCGCCGCCCAGAATGAGAACGGGTTTGTTTTCCAGATCAAAAAACAGAGGAAACCAGGCCATGAATAAAAACACCATCTTTCTGCACGCCTTAAATGAAACATAAGGCAAGACTATCGTACGCAAAGATCGAGAAAAGGTACTTAAATACGAACAGGATTTCTCCAGAAGGAAACGGGAAAGGAAATTCGGGCAGGGAAAAAGACGGACAAAACGGATTTTTAAAAAATGACCGGAGCTGGAATTTAGCACTTTAATATTAGAAAGCAATAAGGAATCGTTAATGAAAATGAAAGGAATTCTTTCACAGCGCTTTTTTCCTTACTTGTTCTTAACAAAAGCAACCCTCTTTTCTTTATAAGTAGAGGAAATTTCGGGAAGGGGGCATAATGTACAGGAACACTTCAAAATGAATGCGCATTCAAATGGATGAGTCTATCATCACAAAACGATTCGAACCCATTTGAATCGGATTTCAACATAATCCGGATCCGATTTGAATAAAATTGTGGAAGACGAATAAAAAAATATTGTAAATTGTCTCATAAAGATACAAACTAAATTTAAAGACACGTTCAGCACAATTTCGTGCAATTCTATTACCCTGTAAAGATGATAAAGGTATACAAAAATCTTAATTTATCGACAGAAAAAATGCTGAATGGGTACTTTCCGCCTCATTATTCCCACCCCGGCCGGATTAAGATTGTTCAAAGACGTTCCATGGGCTTTAAGAACGTGAATCGATCCGGCGAGTTCAGAAAGGAAAAGCTTCTTCGCAAACCGGAATTCTGAGTGCAAAGCTCCTGAAATGCATCATGAAGCAGGCAGCCTGGATTTTGAAATCCAGCAGGGGCTGTTTTCTTTCGTACGGTTTTTGTCCGGCTGCTGCTTTCGCCGGCACGTGAAGAAAATGACAGGTCCGGTTCATGACGGACCTTTTGGAGAAGCCGATCTGATTATGGTTATTTCAAAGCGGGAAACACCGATTGACCTCGAAGAAGGCAGTCCTGAATACGCAATCGTTCATGCCATTCTGGATACCCGGGAAAGACTGCAGATCACGCAGAGCGAGCTAGCCCGCCGCACCGGTATTGACCAGGGCGATATCTCCAAGCTCGAGCGGGGACATCGCAACCCTTCCCTGAAGCTGCTCAAGCGGCTGGCCGACGGCCTGGGGATGGAACTGCGGATTTCTTTCATTCCTATTGAGGACGCAGCATTAGAAAACGGGGAAGGCCCGGTTCTCTGTCTGCCTGAAGAACCGGTTGAAGAGATGGACTGAAGGCTTCGCTTTTCAGCTGCTGCACCGTATCCCAAAACCACTATTTAAGGCTGTCTGTAAAAGGGCAGCCTTTTTCCATGGGGTACACTTCAGATCGCCAGAAACCAGACGGAAAACACCGAAAACCAGACTGAAAATAGAGAAAGGCTCGGCTGCGGATCCGCGTATACCCCTAATAAGACCGGCCTGGAGTCGGCTGCTGCTTTCTCATACTGGCCTTGCCGGCCGTCTGGACTGCCCGTCTTGTGAAAAAGAGGCAGTTTTGACAGACTGCCCTCGGAAGTCCAAAATATAAAGAACTGCAAATTTCCCTGCACAATCTTAACGGTGCAGGTTTTCGCGTCCTCAGGCGCCAAAAGAAAAGGACGAAAAAGAGGAAAGTCTGCACGGTTTCAGAACAGACGGGATCCGGCAGCCGTTTTTTCTCTGGCAGTTTATCCTTGAAGGAATACCGAAACAGAACAGGAAAGGAGTTCAAGTATGAAAGTACTCGTCGGACTGAGCGGGGGCGTGGACAGTGCCATTGCCGCCTATTTACTGAAGGAGCAGGGCCATGAAGTGACCTGCTGCTTCATGCGCAACTGGGATTCGTTTCTCAACCATGACATTGCGGGAAATCCGGATCTGTACAATTCCGTCTGCCCGCAGGAGCAGGACTATCACGATGCCCAGGCCGTTGCAAAGCATCTGCAGCTGCCCTTGCTTCGTGTCGATTTCGTACGGGAGTACTGGGACAACGTGTTTACGACGTTCCTGGAAGAATACAAAAAAGGCCGGACGCCGAATCCGGATATTTTGTGCAATCAGTACATCAAGTTTGACTCCTTTTATAAATACGCCATGGAAAACGGATTCGATGCCATCGCGACCGGTCATTACTGCTCGCGCATTGACGAAGACGGATTTGCCTGGCTTGGCCGTGCCGCCGATCAGAATAAGGACCAGACGTATTTTCTGGCGCAGATCGCCAAAGAGCCGCTCTCCAGAACGCTCTTTCCATTAGGTACGCTGACTAAGCCGGAAGTGCGCAGGCTGGCCGGTCAGCTTCATCTGGATTCGGTTTCCAAAAAGAAGGATTCCACCGGCATCTGCTTTATCGGCGAACGCAACTTCCGGGAGTTTTTAAGCAACTATCTGCCGGCGAAAGAAGGAAAGATCATCGATATCGATACCGGTCGGAAACTGGGTACCCATCAGGGGGTGCTGTATTACACGATCGGTCAGCGAAAAGGCTTAAACATTACCGGCTTTGTCGGCCCCTGGTTTGTCGCAGCAAAGGACGTCGAACGAAACCTTCTTTTCGTAGCCCGTACCGACCAGATGCACTGGCTCGTTTCGGATCGTGCCCGTATTGAAAGGATCAACTGGCTCGTTCCCGACGGATTTGAATTCCCGAAACAGTGCACGGTGAAATTCCGCTATCGCCAGAAGGACATTCCGGTAACCCTCGAGGTTCATGGCAATCAGGCGATCGTTTCCTATCCGCAGGGTGTCGAAGCCGTTACGCCTGGTCAGGAAGCCGTATTTTACATGGGCGATAAATGCCTGGGCGGCGGTGTCATTGAACAAGTTTTCTTTGAAGATCGCGATGTCTTTGAAACGATCGAGACCCGAGCCGAAGCCGCAATGAAAGAAGAGGCCGTTCGTCAGGCGGAAGCATTAAAGAAAAAAGAAGCAAAAGAGCGGGAAAAGGCCAGAAAGGCCCGACGTAAAGCTGCCAAAGAGCAGAACAGCGCGTCTTCTCAAACCGAAGACACGAAATAAGCAAGCCGGATCGATTTCCAATTTCGAAATGGAATGGCCAGAAAGACGGGAGAAGTTATGAGCGAGTACGAAACGCTGGAGCTGGAACAGCCGGAAACCGAATCGATAAGCGGAACCGTCCGCACTTTCATTTTTGAGCGGGGAAGCTTTAAGATCGGCCGTCTGCAGTATGAAGAAAAAAGAGATCTGGTGTTCAAGGGCGGCGGTCTGAATTCTCTGCTCGTCGGAGACGCGGTGACGCTTTTCGGACACTGGATTCAGGATCCCCGCTATGGACTTCAGTTTGAAGTTTCAAGCTGGCAGGCGCAGGAAACCAGCAAGGAAGAGACGCTGGTCCGCTTTCTCAGTTCCGATTTTTTCCCGTATGTCGGCCAGCGCAGCGCCGAAAAAATCGTCGACGCGCTCGGGGAAAGCGCGCTTGAGAAAATTCGAGAAAATCCGGAAGTCCTGATCACCAAATGCGATCTGCGCCCAAATCTGGCGGTACGCGTCAGCGAAGGCATTGCGAATCTGCAGGGAAAAGAAGAACTCGCTCTGACCCTGATGCACTGGGGTGTCAGCCTGTCCGAAACGCGTGCGATTCTCGCCCGCAATTACTCTCTGGAAGATTTACAGAAAAGCTGCTTCGCCCCGTTTTACGGCGGGATGGGCGTAACGTATGGCGCCTGTACGCGCATTGCCAACGGACTGAAGCTTTCCGCCACGGATCACCAGCGCGCAGAAGCGAGAATTTACTACGAACTGAAAAAC
>NZ_JBKXLD010000103.1:0-7737 GCF_047010065.1 Allobaculum sp. | reverse complement strand
GATCGCGTTAGATCGTTATGTTGGAAGACTGATGTTTGTTTTTGGAAGATCCATTCGAAAAATCTAATGTATGGTGGCGATAGCCTGCAGGATACACCCGGAAACATATCGAACCCGGCCGTTAAGCTGCAGAACGCCGACAATAGCCGCAAGGCAAAGATAGGAAGCTGCCAGACAAAATGAAATCCCCGAAGGATAAAGGAGAGATCCAATATCTTTCGGGGATTTTTTTGCTGTCTGGAAATTTGTTCGAGAAATTTGCGTATTGAAAAATTTGTTTTTCGATTCGTCGGAGGCCTGCCCGAACACCAGGCGATCCTGTTTTCTGTCGAAACGATTGGAATTTTTACAGGATTCGCAAAGAACCTTTTAAATCTGGAGTTTTACGTATCTCTTAACAGAACTTTCGGGAGTCTTAGAAAGCACATACCAAAAACGGAGCGTGAGTCTTTATAGTCAGCCGTTTTGAAGGTTCACCCCCTGAAAAAACGGTTTCTGTCGAATGGATAAAATCTATGTACCGAAATACGAAACGCCTGCTTTAGCAAAACAATCGTATTTCCGTATCGGACGCAAACTTTGTACGAAAGATGCGCCAAAGAAATTTGCGAGGAAATGGAAGAAGGAAGGAAATGGAAAAACCAAATGTATTTGTACCCCTGGGCGGGGCACAGTCTGTTGGCGACAGCTGCTATTTTGTCCGTATGAATGGTGTGAACATCCTTCTGGATGCGGGAGCTGCAGTTCATGAGGGGCAGATTGAATATCCAGATTATGAATACCTCCTTCGGGCTGGCATTCTGGAAAGCTTCAGCGAAATCAATCTGATTCTGATTTCCCATGCCCACCTGGATCATTGCCGTGGTTTGCCTGTGCTGACCAATCTGGCAAAAAATGCGGAAATCTGGACGACAGAAACGACATGGAAACTGGTTGAGCTCCAGCTCCAAAGGGGATTTCATCGGGATCTGCATGCTTCCAATCTATGGGTGACGCGGATACAGGAGCGAGTAGAATTTCTGGATTTCATGCAGGAACGAAGTTTTGCCGATCTGAAGATCACGTGCCTCCAGGCTGGCCATATTCCAGGAGCTGCCATGTTCTGGATCCAGAGCCGGAATAGCTCTCTGCTGTATACCGGCGATTACAGTCTGAACCAAATGCCGCTTACTGGGTCCGCCATTTTGCCCGAAGATATCCATCCGGATGCGCTGATTCTTTGCGGTCTGCATGCACTGGATGAATACAGGTGTACCCGCTCCGGTCTTTCTGGTCTGCTGGGCGCAATTCAAAGCCATATTGATGCCGGCGAGGCAGTGAACTGCCTGATTGGGCAGCTCTCCAAAGGGGTAGAGTTTCTCAAAATTATTCTCGATGAAATCGATGGTCTGGAGAACATCTATCTCGATACACGGGTTATGGATACCGTTCATGCGCTCGAGCAGAGCGGGATTCCGATACTGGATAAAAAATGCCGGATGCTGGCGGGGGAAGGAGATGACGTTTTCGATGCGCCGCATACCATAACGATTGCCTCCGATTTGCGCTGTTTCCCGTTATACATCGATCCGTGGATAGTGGATTTCACGCTGCATGAGTCATATCTCCAGATGAAGGAAATTCTAGAGAGGCTCAATGCCGTACAGGTGTTTATCGTTCACTGCGATCCCCGGCGACAGAGCGGCCGGCCGATTGATCAGCGCCTTCTCAATGAAGGCAGATGCTTCTCGCAAATCGAAATGCCGCAAAAGAAGGAGATTTTCCTTCTGCCGTTTCAGCCCGCATCCTGCTGAAAAGCTGAGAGGAGGTTTCGATCAAGGCGATCGATCTAATTTGAACAGAGCTGATTTTGTCATATCCCGTCCGAGCAGAGCCGTTCAATTCAGCTCGATCAGACTTTGACCGTATCTCGGTTGGAATATTGCCCAAACGCAGAAGTTTGTATGGAAAGAAATTCAGGAAATGAAATTCAGGAAATGAAATTCAGGAAAAGAGATTCAGGAAAGGAAAGCCAAATGAGTGACCACAGAAAAACATCCCGCCGCCCGCATAGAAATGTACCCCGACAGGACGAAAAAAGAGAAGACGTAAAGCCAAAAAAGAAACCCGTCGAAAAGGAGGGAGAAAAGGCAGCTCGATCCTCACGACAGACTAGACCGGAGACGAATGCGAAAACGAAATCCTGCCCGAAAAACGAAACCAGAAATCAGGAGAAATCTGAGGGCAATCCAGAAAAGCGAAACGCAGCATCTTCCGCAGTTCGACCTGGCTCTGAGGCGACAGCCGCTTCGCCTACGGTGCAGGATCAGGTGATCGATAAGCTGCACGAAAAGATTCAAAACCGTCATGCCAAAAAGAGAGTCCGTCAGGAGATCAGCAACGAAAACTGCATGCTCATGGTCTGCCTGCAAAACCCCGGACTGAGTCCGATGCAGATGGTTGAACGGGTGAATACGTATTACGGAACGATGGTTCGCTACGATGACGTCCTGGAGTTTTTCCGGGTGCAGAAAATCAATCGGCCAGAAGTTCGCATCGCGATTTTTACGCAGGCAAAACAGAGCGCATCGCTTCTTGAACAGGCTATGAAAAACGATTTGTCCGCTCTCAATCAGTTCGAAGAAGAAATGAAAAGCCGTTCGAAAGAATTTGGCATTCATCGACAGTTCTTCTCTCGCATCCTGCTGACGACCTTCTTCCAGAACAATCCAGCCTTTCATAAATATGGCGATGAAGAAGATGTCGCCCTGATGGGCAATACGCTGCAGTTTTATACCCTGCTGGATTTGATCGATTCCATTCGACAGGCCATCGAAAATCAGGAAGAGGTCGAAAGCGCAGAAGAAAAAACGCTGAAAACCGTACCGGTTCGCGAACTGGAAAAAGCCAGCCAGAGAATTCGCGAGCTGGAAAGCGCGCTCGAGAGAACCGGCTATCTTCTTTCCGATTTGCAGGATGAATTCGACGCCCAGCTCGAACAGAACAAGATTCGGGAAATCGTCGAGTTTTTCTCGCAGCTCAATTCGGAAAAATACGGCTTTTTGCTGGATGAACTGCTGGCCCTGCAAAAAGGCGTCAGCCGTCTTCGTAAGCAGAAGTACGAAACGCCGCCCGAAATCAGCGGCGTTCTGATCCTCGTTCGAAAACTGATCCAGTTTGTTCAGGACAGTCACATTAATCCGATGTTCCGCCTCGATCAGGTGCTCGAAATTACCGCATCTCAGGCCGAGGAAATGGACTACGAAGGCGATCCGTTTCTCGACAATACGATGCTACGGAAAGTCCAGGTGCTTTCCCCCGGATGGATTTATCAGGATAAGGAAATTCAGATTTCAAGACCAAAAGTGAGGGAAATGAAATGACAAATCAGGCGAATGAACTTTGTGTCGGCATCGATCTGGGTACGACCAACTCTGTAATTGCGTTTACCAATACGCGTCCAAACGGCGATCTCGTCAGCCGGGTCTTCTCGGCCAGACGAAGCAACGATGTGTATTATGTGGCCGGTTCCGGGCAGTCGGTTTCCACCGTTCTGGAACCGACGCTGCCCAGCGTTGTGTACTATTCGATGGAAAGCGGCTATCAGCCAATAGTCGGCAACTTTGCCCGTCATCAGTATGCGATTCGTCCGCATCTGGTGGCGCGTTCCATCAAAAGCCAGATGGGACAGCCCAGAGTCACCGGGCTTTCTCCGGATGTTCCGGATGAGACGCCGGCTAAAATTTCCAGCCGGATTCTCAAGCATCTGATCGCGGATATGTCCCGCAAATTCCGCACGCCGATCGAAGAAGCGATTATTACCGTTCCGGCTAGCTTTGATGCCATCATGTGCGAAGCCACACGAGAAGCCGCAAGGCTCGCTGGACTTCGGATTTATCAGGAAGACGGCAGTGAAATGCCGATTCTGCTCTCGGAGCCCAACGCGGTGATTTACGATCTCATCAACCAGATTCGAAACGGGGAAGTACCCTCCTCGCTTCTCGATGTTTCTTCGAAAAAGCGCGTTCTGGTCTTTGATCTGGGCGGCGGCACGCTGGATGTTTCCCTGCATGAAATTGAGCAGGATGCGCAAAGCGGTTCGCTGATGGTGGATGAAGTCGCCACCAACCGCTACACCCGCCTGGGCGGCGATGATTTTGATCGTCTTATTGCGGACGCGATGTATCAGCGTCTCTATACGCAGTATCACAAGCATCCGGAAATCCAGAATAAAATTGTGCAGCTGAAAGAGCAGATTTATCCGCAGCTGCTTGATAAGGCGGAAGGCTTAAAGCTTTCCGTGAGCATGGCGCAGGAAGATGTGCTGGGCAGCGGCTGGGGCGATGATGAGGAAGAGGATCTGTATCCGGTCGGCGGCCGAATCAGCACCCTGGGCTACGCGTATGATGATTCCTTCACCAGGGAAGAAATAGAAGAAATCCTTTCTCCGCTTATGGGAAAGGATCTGACGATCGATCAGTATCAGAATATGGATACGATCGAAAATACGAAAAATATAATTTACCCCATTCTGGATGTTTTAAACAAAGCGTCCAGAGATACAGAAGGACCGGTTCCGGTCGATGCAGTCGTGCTGAATGGCGGCATGTCCAAGTTTTATCTGATCGAATCCCGTCTGGAAGAGTTTTTCGGCTTTAAGCCGATTACCGCAGTGGATCCCGATCAGTCGGTCGCCCGCGGTGCCGCGATTTATCATTATCTGCTGAAGCACAATCAGATCGCGAAGGGAAAAGGCCAGGTCGAACAGCTGCAGGAAGAAGGACTCGATCGAAAGGAAACGCTCGGATCCAATCCAGCCGATCCATCGGGTTCCAATGGCTTCGGAGCTTCTGCTGATTCTGAAAATGTGCAGGACGTTTCAAATATGACCTGGACAAATTCTGGCTCTTCGTCCACAGGTCAAAGCCTGAACGCTTCGGCTGGGTCAGAGCGGACTGCGGGTTTTCGGATTCGCCAGACCAGCATTCTCAATGAGAGTCTGTATTTGCAGGGGCAGAATGACATTCATCGAAAAATCATTGAAGCCGGGACAAAGCTTCCGCATGAATCCGCTGTTTTAAACGGATTCATGATTCGAGCCGGTCAGAACAAGATCGCCATTCCGATTGAACATCGAAGCTACGATGGTTCGTATCGAATCATCGCCAACGGCGTCGTGAATCTGAACACGGTGTATGAGCAGAATTTGCACGTGCGTCTGCAGATGAATCTTTCCAGCTCAAAAATCCTTTCCCTTCGTGCCTGGATTGTCGAAAATTCAGACAGCGAGGACGTGCTGGAAGAAGTTTCAGCACAGCTTTCCGTCTCTGGCGTAGGCCGTTCGGAACCGAAGGGGGCCCCGAAAATGCTTCCAAGTCTGATTTTCCAGAACACCCCAAGAAAAGTATCGACGGGCAATATGCAGGGAACAGGAACGGTGGATGTTTCCCGGCTTCTTCGAAACATGGAACGGGCTCTGGAATCTATGGATCGAGTGACCCATCCTGTACAGCGCGGAGAAAAAGTGAAAGAAGCCGCGCGGATCGGCAATCAGATTGCATCCTGCGCCAATAAGAAGGAAGCTGCATTTCCAGTTTTGGCCCTTCTGAAAAACACGACCAACGGTTTTCTGCGTGAACGGCTGTTCATTATCGCACGAAAGCTTGCTCCGTTCTGGACCGAACGGCAGACCGGCGAACTGGTGAAGATTGCCAAAGTTTACCTGACCAGTTCTCAATCGTATGGCCCAAAAACACTCAATCGCAATGGAGCGAATATTGAAGCCATTCATACGATCAGCGCATGCGGCAAACCGAAGGATGCGCTGGATATTCTGGGAATGGGCTACGAACAGCAGTATCGCAATCCTCTGCTTAACCTTTGCGGTAAGCAGCAGGTCGCCATCGACTGGATCAGCCGCTGCTTCTTAGAAGATGCGGATGCGGTATTCCTTCGCAAGCCCTGCAAGATCAGCGAAAGCACGCGTGCTCTGGGCAATGCGCTGCGCTTAAGTTCCGGACAGCGTGTAGCCATGTCTTCCCGAGACTTTTATATGGAAAAGCTCATCGCTCTGCTGCAGTCCGGATCGCTGTTTGACTTTGAAGTCGACAGCTGTCTGGTTGCGCTGGGCAGTATCGGCGATCAGCGCTTTGCGGACAATACGGTGGACGAAAAAATGCTCGAACGGGCACGCCGCTGCATTTCCAGAGTTCCGGACATTTATATCGACGTCCTCGCCACGCGTTTTGACCGCGCCAGAGAAGTCGTTGACATGCTTCTTTCCGGTCAGAAACTGGAGGCGGATCAGGAAGCGTATCTTCTGGTTATGCTGGAAGGAAACGACTAGCTCTTCAGGTCGTATGCACGTCAGACCAGATTTCACCGATCAGCAGAAGAACAGAGGAATACGATAGAAGAATGGAAGAACAATACCCAGAGATTCAAAGCTTCTTCATAAATCCATAAACCCATGAACGCCTGGACTTTACGAACATCGAGAAGATCCAGGCGCTTTTTTACCCTCGATTCCTGGCGCATGGGAAACAGTGTGGATTTGTTGTTTATGATAAACGACTAAAAACATTCGATAAACAATAAATATAGAATGCAAAACGTTAAAAATCATGGTATACTCTAGCCATCAAACAGGAGGAATTCCGTATGGAAAAACTGTATGCCAGTCCCGCTTTTCAAAAAATCGCCATTGTTCTGATGAAAGTGATCGAAATTCTTTACTGGATCGGATCGATCGGCATGCTGCTTCTCATGCTTTACGGTCTGTTCAATCCAAGTGCTCTGCCTGAGCTTGCTGCAGGCCTTCGATCCTCCGGTCAGGATCTTGTGATCGGTAGCTACTCGCTCGAAATGAATACCGATACGGCTGCGTTGGCAAACCAGGATCTTGTTCTGTTTCTGTTTGCGTGCATGCTGATGATGACCATGATCGCGATGATTTTTCGCAATCTCTATCTGATCTTCCGGCGGTCCGAATCCGGTACGCCGTTTGATTCGGATTCCATTCGCATGATGGGCGAAATTGGGATTTTCTCGATTCTGATTCCCGTTATCGGTCTGCTCTTCAGCGTCATTTTGCGCATCCTTCATTTCTTTACTTCCGGTACAGCGGTCATGACGGTGTACATGGACGGTATCATTCTTGGCATCATCGTCTTCTTCATTGCCGGCTTCTTTGTTCGAGGCCATCAGCTTGAAGAAGATGTAGACGGACTGATTTAGTCTGGATTTTTGTTAGACTGAATAGAGAAAACGAGTCAGAAACAGCTATGGGAAAAATCATTCTTCATCTTGACCGGGTGATGCTCGAGAGGCATATGAGCCTGAATGAACTTGCCAGCCAGGTCGGCATTACCAACGTCAACTTATCCAAAATCAAAAACAATAAAGTCAATGCGATTCGCTTCAGCACACTCGAAGGGATTTGCAGAGCGCTGAACTGTACGCCCGGCGATCTTCTCGAATACGTACCCGATGAATCTGACGAAGCGAAACCCAAAGAGATATCGGAAGAGTAATCCGAAAGAGTAATCCGAAAGATCCATGAGAGGGTGCAATCTGCAGGAAACACGGCTTCGTGTTCCGAATGGAAATGAGATCGTCGACAGGGTTGAGCAGGATCGCCTGCATACCTGTTGTCGGGCAGCTGCTTTCCGTCAAAAATGCATAAATAAAAAACGGATGGAAAAGAGGCTGCTGAAAAAGTCCCGTTTTTTGAAGTATAAAATCCGTGAAATAAAATTA
>NZ_JBKXLD010000102.1:0-7738 GCF_047010065.1 Allobaculum sp. | reverse complement strand
TCTCTATCTTTCCGGAACGCTTCTGAAAAAAGAGTTCACGCAGGAGATGGATTCCTTTTTGAAAGGGGAAGCGTCATGAAAATGATTTCCGTACGTGAAGCACAGGTGAAATGGATGAACGCTCCCAAATCGAGCCGGCTTTCCTCGCTTCGCCTTCTCACGTTTAAAAAGGACCGCTCGGTCTGCCTGAAAAAAGAAAACGGTCAGTTTCTTCTTGTTGAAGACGGCTATCTTCATCAGGAAATCGAACTGCCTGCTGACGGCTATAAGAAACTTCTCAAGGAAGCCTTTGCCCGGGAATTCCCGCGCAGCAGCCGGCTGTACATTCAGGAAAACTGAACGAAGGGATCCCCAAATCATTCATAGCGCTGTATGCAGAAACAGGCCGCCTCTTTTCGAAAGAGACGGCCTGTCTGACTTTATGGATAGTGAACTTGTGATTTGGATGGAACAGGGAATGAATCATGAACCGCTGGATTCAGCTCATGCGTTTAGTCGTTGAGATCGATGATGTCGCCCAGGTTTTCCTGAATGGTCTTGACCAGCGTATCGAACGAATTGTTGAAGCGATTCTGATCGTTTTCGTTTAACGGCAGCGTCAGAATCTGCGTCGCTCCGTCGGATCCAATGACGGTTGGCGTACCGATGAAGTAGCCGGACTTGCCGTATTCGCCGTTCTGATAGGAAGAAACGGGGAGAATGCAGCGCTCGTTGTTGAGGATCGCCGTAACGATTCGGCGCAAAGCCAGGCCGATTCCGTAATACGTTGCTTTTTTCAGATCAATGATTTTGTACGCCTTATCGCGGACGTCTTCATAAATAGTCTGCAGACGGGCGAGAGAAATGTTCTTTTCATCGAGGTATTCGAGCAGGGACTTGCATCCGATGTAGCTGTTGGTCCAGCTGATGAAGGACGAGTCGCCGTGTTCGCCCAGAATGTAGGCGTGAATATTGGATGGCGCAAAGCCCAGTTCATCGCCGAGTTCTACTCGCAGGCGCGCGGTATCGAGAATGGTACCGGAACCAATGACGTGTTCCTTCGGCAGCCCGGACGCTTTCCAGGCGACGTACGTCATGATGTCGACCGGGTTGTTGGCAACGAGCAGAATGCCGTTGAATTTGTTTTTCTTCAGTTCTTCGCAAACCCCTTTGGTGATCTGCGCATTAATTTTTACCAGTTCCAGACGGGACTGTCCCGGACGCTGCGCTGCGCCGGCGGTCAGAACGACCACGTTGCAGTATTCCGCATCCGCGTAGGAGCCGGAGTAGACTTTCATTTTTGTGTCGGCATAAACCAGACCGTCGGTCAGGTCCATGGCTTCGCCTTTCGCCTTGTCCGCATTCACGTCCACCAGAACCATTTCGTCGATTCCTTTTTCATGAAGCATGGAATAGGCGAAGGACATTCCGACAAAGCCGGTTCCGACCAGCATAATTCTTCGTTTTGAAATCAGATTGTCTGCCATGAGTTAACCTCCCTTAATTACTGACTCCATTATAAGTCCGGACAAACTTCTGATCGTCCAAGTGCCCGACGGAACGACACGAAACGTGAAATAATTCACAATTCAGTGGATTTCCGGGAAATGATAAGCGCTTGCCCAGTGAGTAAAAAACAACACTTCCCGATAAAATTTCTGCACAGGTCGAAAAAGGAATTGTCCGAACAAAGACAATTGAGGAGATTCGGGAAGGAAGGCTGCTGCAGGTCAAATGCATTCAGAACCGATCAAAGCGGGTCAAAGAAAAAAGCCATTGGCAGCGCATAGCCGCCAATGGCAGGAAGGGATGAACAGCAGGGTTTATGTAAAGGGAAGGGTTAGTCTGCGGGGCCCTGGAGCGTGAGCTTCAGCGTCTGCTGCTGGCCGTCGCGTTCAACGACAATTTCAACTTCATCGCCGATTTTATGGCGTTTGAGGATGTTGCGTACATCCGAGGAAGAAGAAATTTCTTCGCCGTCAAACGAGATAATCTTGTCGCCGTATTTCACGCCGCCGGCATCTGCGGTTCCGCCCGGAACGATCTGTACAACGTATACGCCTGGATCAAGCGAGTTGTAGTTGAAGTAGCTGTCGGTGATGTCCTGCAGGCTGACATTCAGAACTGGACGGGAAGTGACTTTACCGTTGCTGATGAGATCGTCAATGACGTTGGTGACATCGCTGATTGGAATGGCGAAGCCAAGACCTTCAATACCGGTATCGGACTGCTTGGCGTTGACAATGCCGATCAGATTGCCGTTGGCATCGAACAGACCGCCGCCCGAGTTGCCCGGGTTGATGGCCGCGTCGGTCTGGAGCAGCGTCATCGTTTCGTTTTCAATCGTGATTTCACGGCCGACTGCGGAAATGATGCCGGTTGTAACAGTGCCGCCCAGCGAGCCGAGCGGATTGCCGATCGCGATTGTCGCTTCGCCGACTTTAATGTCATCGGAATTGCCGATGGTGGCTGCCGAAAGGCCCTGCGCATCGATTTTGATGACGGCGATATCCGTCTGCGGGTCGGTGCCGCAAAGGGTAGCCGGGTATTCCTTGCCGTCAAAGGTCTTAACGGTAATCGTATCCGCATCTTCCACAACGTGGTTGTTGGTAACGATGTAGCCGTCTTCGCTCAGGATAACGCCCGATCCGGCGCCCTGCGCGGTGTACTGGCCGAAGATGGAGTTGCCGGAGCTTACCGATTCCGTCGTAATTTCCACAACGGAAGGACGGAGCCTGGCCACAACATCCGATACATCGGTTACGGTGTAGCCGGCTGTCGAGGTTGAACCGTTCGAGGACGAATTTGCGGTATTGTCCGAAGTTTTATAAGCCGGCTGCGAAGGCTGGCTTGCCGCATTTCCAAAATAGGAACCCGCAAAGCCTGCCGCGCCGGAAAGAAGAACCGTGCAAAGGCCGATGACCGCTACACTGGTGTAAATCTTACGGTTGGAAGACTTTCTGTTCGGTACTCTTGGGGGTGTGTTATTTGCCATACTAAACTCCTTTTCGATATGAATTTTTTCCTTGGTTATCTTTGATGGTTTCAGTATATCGCTCTGTTTTAAAGCAAGCTTAAAGATGCCCTTGAACCATTTTGTAGGAAAAAATAATCTTTCACGGTACAATGACGTTCTGTATGCTTTTCGCATCACGCCTGTAAAAACATACTGCAAGTCCCCCGGTGCGCAAAACCCCAGAAGCGGTTTGTGAAAACGGGAGTTTGCAGCGGTACGGACGGGCGATCCGGCCGATAAAGAAAGGCGTTTCGCGCTTTTGCGATTTGTTCATGTGAGAGTGCAAAAATGGCGAGAATGATATACTAATAAGGAAAGAATGGATTGGAGGCTACGTATGTCCAAAAAAGATACAGCTGCGAACAGCACTGAAGAAATTGTAAAACCAGAGCCTGCCGCAAAAGCGAGTGCCGCTTCGAAGAAAAGCACCCCCGCAAAACCGGCAGCTTCCAGAAAAGCTCCCGCAAAAGCATCTGCCAAGGAAGCCGCAGATTCCGATAAAAAACCTGTAAAAGCCGCAAAAGCGCCAGCAAAGAAAGCTGCTGCTGAAAAGGCAAAACCAGCCGCGAAAAAGACGGCTGCCAAGAAAGCCGCAAAACCGGCTCTCGTGGAAAACAGCGATCAGACCCAGGCAGAAATCAATGCGAACATTGATATGCTCAAGGCCGAAACCGCAGGCGGCGTTGCCTACGAAAAGGCTGTAGATGCCATCGTAGACAAACAGCAGGAAAAGGTGGCAGAAAAAGCTGTTGCCGCAAGCGATCAGACCGTTGCCGAAGTGAATGCTGCCAAAAAAGTTCTCGCTGAAGAAACCAAGGCCGGCGTGGAAGTTATGGAAGGCATCGCAGCGGAAGCCAAAAAAGTCGCTGCGGAAACCGTTATTGCTGATGAAGCCGCAGACGGTGTAAAAATCATGGAAGGCATTGACGCCCTGGCCGAGAAGAAAGCTGCTCCAAAAACAAAAAAAGCCCCCGCAAAAAAGGCTGCTGAAAAGAAAGCCCCCGCTAAGAAAACGACAAAGAAAGCTGCCAAAGCATCTGCCGCTGTCGTAGAAGCGTATGAAGAAAGTCAGAGCGATCAGACGAAAGCGCAGATCGAAGCCGGTCTGAACGCCACAGGCGCCGAAGTAAAAGCCGGCGTGGAAGTCATGGAAGGCGTCGCGAAACTCACCGCAGAAGAAACTCCAGTCCGCGCAGAAGACGCAAGCCGTAAAGTGCTCGCGGCCAAAGCGGCTGCCCATACGTTCGGTCAGGTAAACCTCGCTGCCCGCAGCGCCAAGGATTCTGCCGAAGCCAGGAAAACCTTTAAGAAACCGGCACGCAAAGCTGCTAAGAAAGTCGAAAAAACCGACAAGGAAGCCGCTGCGGAAGCCATTAACAAGCTGATTCCGGAAATTGTATCCAACATGGATCCGGAAACTGCCGCCAAACGCTGTGAAGAAGCCGCTATGGCCAGCCGTAAAGTGCTCGCTTCCAAAGTGCGCCCGGCCAAAGGCGCTGCCAAAGCCGCTATCACACATATGAGCGCGGAAGAAAAAGCGTTCTACGATACGCTCGATGACAATACGCTCATGGATATGATGTCCGCTGTAGGCGTCGATATGGATCTCGATACGCTGCTTGGCGAACTCACCCGTGCCAAGAGCATTGAAGAAGCCGTAGACGCGTACGAAAAACTCGCCGACAAGACCGAAAAGAAATACGTATTCGAAGTCGACGGATTCTCGAAAAACGTGATCGAATACCTCTGCGACCGTCTGGCTGCCCGTATTCCGAATAAAGCCGAAGACAACCGCAAGCTTGCTGAAAAGATCGCGAAGGATGTCGATCGCATGCTGATCAACGAAGGCATCAACGACTCCGCCATTTACAAGGATCTGTTCGATGATGTACGTCAGGTTCTCGTCTATGCCCAGCAGAACGGCATCGAATCCCTCGAAGAAATGGAAACCATTATCCCGGCGGATCTTCACGGCCTGCTCGACCGCTTCATGACCGTTGCCTACACGATCCTGGCCGGCTGGCAGTACAACGATGTGAAGTACTACGAAGGCTTCCTCTATGGCGTCATGGCTCAGTTTGAAGACCTGGCGTCCTGGCAGAACCGCGCCCTCATGGATATCGCCGACCTGTACATCAAGCACGGCGACTACGCCAGAGGAAACGACGGCTACTCTTACGTTCTGCGTGAGAACCAGCTCAAGGATCAGATTTACTACCGCTTCGCCAGCGTTTACGAATCCTTCGATCTGCAGAGAGCCAAAGGCATCGTCCGCGATGCGCTCCGCGTCATTGACGGCCGTTACGACTACTATCCAAAACTGATCGAGATTCTCGAGAAGTAATATTTTCTCATTCTGAAATCCCCAGTGCCGGACAGAATTGCGTTTCTTTCTGTCCGGTTTTTCTTCAATGTGGGGTACACTTAACACGACACGCAAGTCCGAACACAAATTAACAGGAGGTCAGATCATGTCCACTTCAAGTTCAAGCAAGATCCCAGCCTGGATCATTTCCTGCCTGGAACAGTATGGAAACTGTGCCTGTGGCTACCGCATTACCAAACAGCTTGGCAAACAGGGGCTTCTCGATACCCTTGAATCCATGGGATATCCCTGTGAGCTCGAGATTATCGGCGAGCCCAAGGAAGATGAAGAACTCCCCGCAGACGGAACGTATATTCTTACCCTGCACAAACCTTCTTCTGCTTCAGAAGAATCCGAAGAGGAAGAGGAAGCGCAGGAATAGCGATCTCACTGCTCCCACAAGAAAAGAGACGGTCTTCGGACCGTCTTTTCCTGTGGGCGGAAACGCGCAGCGGGGAGATCAGGAAGGCATTGCCGGGCAGACTTTCGATCGTGTCCGTAAGGGCGCCCCCGAATCATGGTAAAATGAGCGAAGACAAGTTTGCAAAAAGGATCTTTCCAATCCGTCCTGCGGACCTTCCAATCGAAGATCTGCTGGAATGCATACAGAACGAAAAAACGGAAAGCGGGGAGAGTATATGGCCGAGCCGAAAACCAAAATGGAAAAGGATCTGGAACGAAATGAAATCGAACTTCTCAAAGAAGAAGTCGCTTCTTTGAAAAAGGTAAAAACCGGATGGATGATCGCAGCCATTATCAGCTTTGCGCTCTTCGCCATCACGCTTGGCATTCTCTTTACGTAGGCGATCCAGTCCGAAAACAGACGTTTAATCTCAGGAAAAGAAAGGCGGACCAGAACGGCCCGCTTTTTGTATTTTGGAAAAGAGTACTCAAAACCCATGGAAAGCCAGTCGAAACAATGGAACCGGCCCCGGCAGGTTTGAAAACCATTTTCACTCTGATTAGAATAAATGCGTTGTGAGGAAAATTTATGAAAATTCAGATGAAAATACCGCTGGTCGAAATGGACGGCGATGAAATGACCCGCGTACTGTGGTCTCAGATTAAGGAGATCCTGATTCTTCCGTACGTGGATCTGAAGAGCGAGTACTACGACCTTTCCCTGGTCAACCGGGAAGCGACGAAGGATCAGGTCACCATCGATGCAGCGCTGGCTAACAAAAAATACGGCGTCAGCGTCAAGTGTGCGACCATTACCCCCAATAAGCAGAGGGTTGAAGAATACGGCCTTTCCGAAATGTGGAAATCGCCGAACGGTACGATCCGTGCCATTCTGGATGGAACCGTCTTCCGTACGCCGATCATGGTCAGCTCCATTAAGCCGGCTGTTCGCACCTGGGAAAAGCCGATCACGATTGCCCGTCACGCTTTTGGCGACGTGTACCGGGCTTCGGAAATCCGCGTAGAAGAACCCGGCGTAGCCCGTCTTGTCTTTACCGGCGATTCCGGCATTGAAATCGAAGAAGAAATTGCCCGTTTTGAAGGCCTGGGCGTTTTGCAGGGTCAGTTCAACAAGGATTCTTCCATTTATTCCTTCGCGCGCAGCTGCTTTGAATTTGCGCTGTCCGCCAGACAGGATCTCTGGTTTTCCACAAAGGATACGATTTCGAAAAAGTACGATCACCGCTTCAAGGATATTTTCCAGGAAGTGTACGACCAGGAATACCGGGCCCGGTTTGAAGCGGCTGGAATTGAGTATTTTTACACGCTGATCGATGACGCGGTTGCCCGTGTCATCCGCTCGAAAGGCGGCTTTATCTGGGCGTGCAAAAACTACGACGGCGATGTCATGTCCGATATGGTTTCCACCGCGTTTGGCTCGCTGGCCATGATGACGTCCGTTCTGGTTTCTCCGGACGGCAACTACGAATACGAAGCTGCACACGGTACCGTCACCCGGCATTACTATCGCTATCTCAAAGGCGAAGAAACGTCCACCAACCCGGTGGCTACCATTTTTGCCTGGAGCGGTGCGCTGCGCAAACGCGCGGAATTCGACGAGATTCCCGAACTGATTCATTTTGCGGACGATCTCGAAGAAGCGACGCTGCAGACGATTGAAGACGGCGAAATGACCGGCGATCTGGTCGCGCTCTGCGACCGTCCGGCCACTAAGCTGAACTCGACCGAGTTCCTGCAGGCGATTGGCCGCCGTCTCGAAGCCCGCATCGGCTAAAACGAAAAGATTAAACGCCCATTCGAACGCAAAACGACCGCGACCCGGAACAGTCCGAAATCGCGGTCGTTTTTCTATGTGCAGAGGGTAAAACAAAATCCAGAACGATGGAAACGCCATGAAACGCAGGGAAACCGCCGTATGGATTCGGCCGCTCTTGCATGCAGCTGTACTAATGAAT
>NZ_JBKXLD010000101.1:0-8173 GCF_047010065.1 Allobaculum sp. | reverse complement strand
ATTTTAGCACTAATCGAAAGAGGATCAAGCAATTTATGCCCAAAGATATTCAAAAAGAAATCCAGAACGGAACGAACGCGCCAAAGACTCTGGATCGAAGCCGCCTTTTGGATTCCCATACATCATCGAAAAATACCCCGGAGCGGGAAGGGTACTACTTCGCGGGCTGGTACGTCGATCCGGAACTGACGCGTCCAGTCAACCCGGCGGGACTTCTGCCCGATACGATGCAGCTGTATCCCAGCTGGAAGCCGCTTTCCTACAACATCATTTACGAACTCGACGAGGGCATGAACTCGCCGCTGAACCCCCACAGCTATACCGTCGAAAGCGGTCTGCTCAAGCTGTACCCGGCGCAGTGCGAAGGCAAGCTCTTTACCGGCTGGCTGATGGATGGCGAGCTGATCGAATACATCGATCCGTCGTGGATGCGAAGAATCCGTCTGAAAGGAACGTTCGATGCTCTGGTGGAAATTTCCTTTGACTCGTGCGGCGGAAGCCGCGTCGCTCCGGTAAAAACCGATGGCGCGGGACGCATTCACCCGCCGTTTTCGCCGATCCGGATTGGCCATCGCTTTACGGGCTGGTATCTTGATCCAGCCTGTCATCGCGCCTGGAATCCGTCCATGCGCTTTGCCAAGCCAACAACGCTTTACGCGGGATGGAAGGAAGAAGAATACGAAATTCGCCTGGATCCGGACAAAGGCGTGCTGGACGTCGATCCGGTGCTCTCCTACTCGATCAATACGCCTTCGTTTACCTTGCCGGTTCCCAGGCGCAAAGGCTGGAGCTTTGGCGGCTGGTATGACGAGCGCGGCAACATCTGTCTGATGGTACGCAAAGGCATGAGCGGCAATCGAAATCTGCATGCCCTCTGGGTGCCGGAAAGCGAAGAAAGTCTGCATGTGCCCGGCCGTTTCTGGAGACCGCTTCATCTGGATTTTGAAGATGAGGAAAGTATCGATACGCAGGGTCTGTCTGAGAAATAGGACAAAGTATGGATTTGGATCGTGCGGGAATTGTGACCGCGATGAACGCATGGCTTGAACAGCCGGATCGAGGGTCCTGCATGGAATGCCGGCAGCCGTATTTCGATCGACACGGGGATCAGATTATCGTGTATCTGGAAAAGTAAGATGCGGGGATACGCCAGCGATGACAGGACACTTCTGAACGGTCTGGAACTATCTGGAATCGCCATTGAAAATGAGAATCAGTCTCGTCTTGCGTCTGTCTGTGCAAAATACGGTTTGATTCGTAAAGGAAACGAGCTGCGTAAAGAAACAAATTCGGATCGCCTGCCAGACGATCTCGTGCATTTTGCACAGGCGCTTCTGGAGATTGAAAAACAGCTCGGTGAACTGCCCTTGCACACGACAAAGGGCTCCAGTATGCGCGACGATCGAAATCCGCATACCCGCTCCACTGTGTCCGAAACGGCCTGCCCGTTTATGAAATGATGAACATGAAAAAGCGGCTTCTGCCCGGCATCCTGGGATTGGATGCGGGCAGAAGCCGCTGATTTTTTTACTGGCGAGGAAACTAGTCTTTTTTGGTGTTGTTGGCTTTCAGGAATTCAAGCGTTTTGCGCTGAGTGATCTGCGCGGCTACGGCTTCCTGCGGGATGAACATTTTCAGCTGTTCAGGCGGGAAGTTGTAAACGGTCGAGAGCAGTTCGTACTCTTTGGCAAGATCCTTTTCGTCGGCACCGATCTGTTCGGCACTGGCGATGGCATCGAGAACGAGTGCGGAACGCAGTTCGTTTTCAGCTTCCGGTACCAGACGGGCACGGAATTCTTCCGCAGTCTGCTTGGACGCTTTCAGGAAGTCATCGAAGCTCATACCGTACTGTTTGAGCTGGTTTTCGTACTGTTCCATGTGCTGGGAAACCTGGGAGTCGATCATGGCTGCCGGGATGTCCATCTGCGCGCCTTCCGCTACGCGGGTGAGGATCGCCATGGCCAGACGGTTTTCTTCCTGTTCGGTTTTCATCTGGGTCAGTTCTTCACGGATCTTGGCTTTCAGCTCATCAACGGTGCTGCAGCCTTCGAGGTTCATCTTCTTGATGAATTCATCGTTGAGTTCCGGGACGATGGCTTTCTGAACGGATTTTACGGTGACTTTGAAGATAACCGGCTGTCCAGCCAGAGAGGCTTCAAAGTAGTCGGACGGGAAGACAACTTCTACGCTGCGCTCGTCGCCGGCTTTGACGCCGATCAGCTGATCTTCGAAGCCAGGGATGAAGGTGTGGCTTCCAAGAACCAGCGGATAATCGTTTGCGCTTCCGCCTTCGAAGGCGGCGCCGTCTTTTTCACCGACAAAGTCGATGACAACCTGATTTCCGTCTTCCGCAACCGCGTCTTCTGGGAGCGGTTCGAAGAGGTTCGTCTGGTTGATACGGCCCATAACGTTCTGGAGAACTTCTTCTTCCGATACGGTGATCGGCTGTTTTTCAAAGTTCAGTCCGGTATAGGCAGGGAGAGTCACTTCTGGAACGAGGGTGCAGGTCAGGGTAACCTGAACGTTGCCGTTGGCATCCGCTTCGGAAAGGAATGCAGGCTGGGTAGCCAGCTTGAGTGTGTGTTCCTTTGCGGCTTCGGTGAAGACTTTTCCGCCTTCCTGAGCCAGAGCGTATTCCTGGGCTACCGCTGGATCTTCGGATCCGGTCGCTTTTTTGGCAGCTTCGATATCGGCTTCGTATTCCGCTTTCGGAATGGTGAAGGTAATTACTGCCTCATTTTTCTTAGGATATTCAATTTTATAGTCCATGATATTCATCTTCCTTCTGTGTCCATTTTAACAAATTCACCATGAACCATGCGGGATTTGACTGTTCCGGCCAGACTGTTCAGGGCGAGGGTCAAAAGGTATTCCAATACGGAATGGAAAAGCAAGCGAATCGGATGAAAACACAAAGCTAAAGCAGAAAAGGCGAAGAAAGAGGAATCCGATTCGGATGCCTTTTTCACAAAAACAGGCCGTAATCCGGGCAAAATGCGCCCGGGCTTCGGCCTGTCGACAATTTATATGCGGTAAATGGAACGATTTCGATCGATGAAACTTTGTGGACCCCATTTTCATCGAGGCGGCAGGAAGTGCAGGGCTCAGCGACAGTTTATTCTTCCTGGCCGGAAAGCGTTCGTGAAAGCTGCAGATCGATCGCGTGTGAACGATCGATTTTGCGGATGTGGAATCTGGATCCGCCGGATTTTTTTCAAAAAATTCGAAGGATCCTTTTTGCCCGAATGTGTGAGATCTGAACACCGCAGCCCGAATATCTTTGTGATGTGCAGAAGAAATTTTGTTCTTTATGGAACTGGATTTGCGTATTTGGATTTACTTAGCTGTTTTGGATTCCGGCTTTTCGTATTTCGTTATGAAATCAGAAAAGACGTTTCGCGTCGGGAAGAAGACGCAGATGGAGAATCGATGCATGCAGGGCTTTCACCTGCGCATCAATATCTTCCTGCGTCATCGCTTCTGCGGCTGCCTCATCGACAGACGCGATCATCTCATCCGCGGCTTCCAGAACGTCTTCCATCGTCTGCCAGCCGGCGGACTGGAACTGCGCCTTGGCGTATCCGTGCGCCTTTTGCGAAAGGAAGTGCAGGGTATCCAGATTCAGCGTCAGGACAGGCAGAAGTTCGAGGGTATCGATCGCGTTCTGCAGATTGGTGCAGGCGTTTGCGATGGAGGATTGGCTGAGGGCTTCAAGATTTGTCTGGAGCGCTTTGGCTTCGTTCAGGGCGGACGTCAGATTCGTAAGTGACTCTTCTGTATACAGCTTGGAATCATACAGCTTGGAATCGACAGCTTCTGCGGTTTCGATCAGCGTATCCAGTGCAGCTGATCGCCTTTGAGAGCGACGAGTTCGAGTGCGCAATCCAGACGGGATTTGGATGTATTGACCTGTTCCTGCGCGGCGTTCTCGTTTACCAGCAGGGGTTTTGCTTCACTTAAAGCGGCTTCAAATTCCGATACAATCGCTTGGGGCAGACCGTTAAGATCGCCGGCTTCCTGTTTCGCTTCGGCCGTATTTACCGCCGTCTGCAGAGCGCTTCGATCGACTTTGACTTTGAGACCGTCGATAGCGGTCTGCAGGGAAGTCGAAGCGGCAGTGATGTTTTCCTGATTCAGACGGCTCAGATCCGCTTTAAGAGCTTTTGCCTGCGACACCGCTGTGGTAAGTGCGGAAACGGAGGCTTCGGTATATTTGTCGGAATCGATGGCTTCGGCTTTGGCGATCAGCGCGTTGAGCGCGCTCAGATCGTCTTTTAACGCCGCCAGATCGAGGACGTGATCGACACGGACTTTGGATGCATCGATCTGCTCCTGCGTGGCGCTTTCATCTTTTAACAGGACATTGGCTTCGGTTAAGGCTGCATTGAATTCGGCGACGATGTTTTCTTCAAGACCTTCGAGTCCGCCGGCGGTCTGCAGGGCAGCAGCGGTATCAACGGAAGCCTGAAGCTTGCTTCGGTCAGCGGGAACGGCTTCTTCAAGTTCTGCGAACGCGGCAAGGTACTTTTTCTGGAGGACGTTGATGGCCTGACGCGCAGCAGCGCCAAAGTTTCCGTACGTCCTGGCCTGAATTTCTTCAGCCTGACTCTGGTACTCCTGAAGCGCTGGATACGCTTTGTTCCAGGAGTCGGCGGTGTAGTCTTTTTCGTTCAGTGCTTTGGTGCGGGCCACAAGAGAAGGCAGTGTGTTGAGTTCGACGATGACATCGTAATCGGGCATCCATTCTTTCGTATTGTGGTTTCTTGCACGGAATACGACTTCCGTATCGTAAACATACACTTCATAGCCCAGGCCTTTGCCGGTAAAGACAGGAACATCGACAAGGGTTCCCCAGACGGAGTCCATGATTTCCGCTGTGCCAAACGGGTTATGAATATGACCGGTGATGAGAATCGTTTCGGGATGTTTAGCCAGGATGGTTTTCATGGCTTCATCCTGATCGCCGAATCCGTTGTAGTTCATCGAACCGGAGTGGGTATAGTTGAGTGCCTGATGGATCATGATGAAAGCGGGGCGGGAAAGCGACTCGTCTTCGCTCAGTTTTTCATCGAGCCAGTCGAGCTGTTCCTGCGAGAGCCACGCCATATCCTTCGGCGAGTTTTCAGAGTTGAGAACAATGAAGTGATAGCCGTCGATCCATTGATCGTAGTAGAGCTTGTCGTCATTTTCGCCCATATATCTGGCGTTGTTTTCCAGATAGCTGGCGGAAATGATCGGGAAATGGGCGTTTACGCCGCCTGGACTGTCTTCCCACTGTGATGACGTCGGTCCGCGCATTTCGTGGTTGCCCATGGCGACCAGAACGCCTTCGGTTTTCTCGCTCAGACCGGCCTCAAGCCGGTCGTAGAAACTCGTCATCTGTTCTGGCGTGCCGCTCTGTGTCAGATCCCCGGCCAGAAGGATCGCTTTGGCTTCGGGGTTGATCGTATTCATGTCGGCGAGCGCTTCGGAGAAAGTATTCAGAGACGCTTCACTGGACGTATGAAGGTCGGAGACGACGTGGAAGTTCAGCTTAGCCGGCGTACCTTCCATGAACGTGTCGTATTCCTTTAACAGCGCGTCATAAATGGCCTGCCGATCGGCCCCTTCAGCTTTCATGTCTTCGCGCTTTAGCGAGGGACGCTTTCATTGTTTCGATAGCGTCAGGGGTGTAGCGTTCGCCCGCGGTCATCAGATCGATCGGCCGGTCGATGCGCTCCAGCTCCAGATCCATTAAATACGTATTGGCGGATGCGGCAATTTCCTCGGCGCTCAGCGCACGGCGGCTGACACTGAATTCATCGATCCACGCGTCGTCTACCGCCAGGAACTTCGTGCCGTCGGATTTGTTCGAGGCACCGATCAAAAAGTCGGACGAATCGATTGTTCCATGGTGGGCGGCAATCGATTTGGGCGCTTCCGCCTGCTTGCCGACGATGTAGTACGTCATCGTTTTGGCACGGCCGCGGTCGATCACGGCGGCAATGTGGTGCCAGGTGCCGTCGGCCGGCGTCGTGATGCGGCTTGAATCCGTACGCGAACCGCCCGGTGTCTGGAAGTTGAGCGTGACGCCGTTGACCATATCGCCGATGGTAAAGCCGGGATTCGATCCGGAAACCCATTCCTTGTTGCCGACGATGCAACCTTCGGTCTGAGAATCGGCCGACGCCTTGTACCAGAACTGAACGGTAAAACTGCCGGTTCCAAATTTCAGATCATCCGGCTGACCAAAGTTGATATACTGTTTCGCTTCATCGGTGCGTTCGATCGAGTTGACGAGATGGATGGCTTTTCCAAGTTTTCCTTTGCCGTATTCCGGGGAGCCGACAACGGTTCCGTTGTTTTCGCCGCCGCTTCGTCCTTGGCGCTTTCCTGATCGAAGCTGACGGAAAGCACCGGCTTCGGGGCGGTTTCTTCCGCGGCCAGGACACAGGTCATGTTCGGCGCAGCCTGCAGGACGGACAGACCAAGCGAGGTGCTGAGCGTCAGCACAAACAGACTGTTCATTTTTCTGTAAATCATGCTGAACCTTTCTTAGATTTTCTCTTTAATCCTTATTTTTGTTTGTGCGGCATACGTTTGGCTGCACGCAGGAAGAGGCGAAAAAAAAAGACGCTTCTTCCAGACCGCCCTGTCCGATCGAAGCGGGGGAGATTCGATCAAACGATGGAGCGATCCATTTCTGGCCCGTGCAGTTTCTCTCCTTTCTGCCTGCACTGGTTTGTGCCAGAATTGCTGATAACCCTTACATCCTTAATTTTATAGAAGGAGCGATTTTTGAATCCAAGCGTATTGTTCAGGGGTCAGAATTTCAGTCCGGTTTGTACGAAATCTTTTGAATTGACGAAATCGGATACAAAAAAACGGCTTTTCAGGTGAGAAATGCCGATTGATGAAAAATTTCAGTGAAATGCGCAATATGACCAGACCAGCGGAAAGGCCTCAAAAAGTCAGAGCAGGCCTGTTCGCGATACAGAGCCTTCATCCGCCCGATCAGAAATTCACCCCTTTAAAAAGGATACGGTTCTTTCCTGCCAGAATGAGACTGCGTCCTGAACCGGAAGCTTTAGGGAATGCCGTAAGAAAGGGTTTAGAGTGTTCAGAAAGCCTCTGCATCGTCTGTACTTTTCAAAACGGATTGCCCGCAGATGCACCCGCTAAGATTTAGCGGCGTCAGGACTGATAAATACAGCTTTATTTTGAAATTTGTTACAATGATTGAGGCTTGTGAAATGGAAGAATGGTTGTCATGAACACGACCGCTTCTGTATAATTTTCAGGCTCGGAGGCAGTATGAACCGAAAGGACAGCACATTGGAATTGAATCCCCGTCTTGCGGATTCCGTAAATGATCCCGCAAGTGACAATAAACAGAACCCGGACGAAATGGCCAGCGTTCTCAGGCTGATCCATGGATCCGAATCGGATCAGGAAAAAGCCGTTTCGCTTCTTTGTACGATGGATCTGAATGCCTGTCATGACGCATGTCAGCAGCTGCTTTCGAGTCCAGTGCTTCTGCAGGAATTTAAAGGCGAACTGATTCTGGCATTGATCCGACAGAAAACAGATTCTCTGTTTACAATGGAAAAAGACAACGTCAGTTATCGGTTTAACCCATCCCTTTTAAATGACCCCGATAAAACGTCGATCATTTTGCAGACCAGAGACTGGCTGGAAACGATGCTGGAAGCAAATCGAACGTTCGGCGCCCGATTTGCTTATCAGCTTCTGGACCAGGAAATCCTGGAAATGCTCCCCAATGATTTTGAGGGCTATGATCCAAAGCGTCTGGCCGGATCCATTATCCGGCTTGTCTGCAGGGAGATGAACGACGAGGCCGGTCTGGAAGCGATGGAAAAGAAGTATTATCCCGACGGTCTCAAGCCGTACCCGCTGCGTATAGAAACGAGAGGAAAATTTTGAGTATGAAGACAAATTCCGTAAAAAACGATAACAATACCGTTACCGTTACCGCCACATTTGACCAGGCTGAGTGGCAGAAAGAATGCAAAGCCGCTCTGAAAAACCTGGCCGGCCGTGCCCAGATCAAAGGCTTCCGTAATGGACGCGTACCAGCTGCCATGATCAAAAAAGTCTATGGCGAAGCTGCCATCGAAGAAACAGCAGCAGAGAAAATGAGCCGTCAGCATCTCGATGCGATCATTGAAGAAGC
>NZ_JBKXLD010000100.1:0-8417 GCF_047010065.1 Allobaculum sp. | reverse complement strand
CTAAAGGTGATTTGATGCGTTTTGGAAGTCATTTCCTTAACGCTCACTTAGAATACCACAGCATTTTCTCCTATGCAAGCATTATTTGTGAATTTTTAAAATATTTTCACATCTAGGAATTGCTAGAGATTCAACTGTGTTCTTCAAGCGGCTGTCTGATTTCAAACAGCTTTGTTAAGATACTCCATCTTTACGGAGTCTGTCAAATTAAAGCACTCGCGGCGAGCCTTCAGAAAATTGAAATAGTAAATTCCAGTCCTGGGGGAAATACGGAAATTGAAACGGTAAATTCCAGTTCGGATCTTACCTTTCCCAAAGGCCCCGTCTTCTTTCCAGCCCCTGCTCTAACCCCCGCTGTTAAAATGGAGGGAGATTGCAGAACGTTCCTGCGACGGACGCTCAAAATGCAGAATTTCCATTCTGCGGTTTTGAGCCGTGCCCACAGCGAGAACGTTCGATTCCCATACATTCGATTTTCATACATATAAGAAGAGAAAGAAGAAAAGGAAACCGAAACTTTTATGAAAACGACATTTGAAGTGTGTGCCGGCTCCCTCGCGGACTGCCTGGCTGCGCAAAATGGCGGAGCGGATCGAATTGAGCTGAACAGCGCGCTTGCTCTTGGCGGTCTGTCTCCTTCCCTGCGCGTGCTCAAGGAAGCCAAAGCGCAGTGTTCCATTCCCATCATCTGCATGGTTCGGCCCCGTGAAGCGGGATTTCATTACAGCCCCGAAGAATTTTCGCTCATGCTTCTGGAAGCCAGAGACTTTCTGGACTCTGGAGCCGACGGAATTGCCTTTGGCTTTTTGCGGGCGGATGGAACGATCGATCCGGACCAGACCCTGCAGATGGTTACGCTGATCCACACGTATCCAGACAAAGAGGCGGTCTTTCATCGGGCGATCGATGTCGTTCCGGACTACAGCCAGGCCATTCAGACACTGATCGATCTGAACGTGGATCGCATTTTGACCAGCGGTACACAGTCATCTGCACCAAAAGGCGCTCTGGTATTCAAGGAAATCCAGCAGCGCTATGGTGATCAGATTCAGATCCTGGCCGGTGCTGGGCTCAATCCAGAAAACGTTGGAGACTTCCTTCGTCAAAGCGGAGTACACCAGGTCCATTCTTCCGCAAAATCCTGGAAAAGAGACCCGACGACTCAGAGAGGCGAAGTCAGCTATTCCGCCTATCCAGGCGAACATGCGATGGATTATCCATGCGCCAGTGTGGAGGTCATCCGCGTCTTTCGCCAAGCCTGCGATACGATCTGATCTTTTCGAATGCACTGAATTCACTCTGTCTTTTCAAAAAAAAAGGGATGCAGCGGCATCCCTTTTTTAAGCGCCTGATCAAACAGGGCTGTATTTATTCTTTGAAGTTCTGGACTAGAGGGTTGTAGATTCGAGCTCGCTCTCAGTCTCGTTCTGAAGATCTTCATCCTGACGCCAGAGCATTTCCAGAAGCTGTCCGAACCGTCTATCCTGATCAGCCGGAGTCTTCTGGATCTTATCCTCATCGACAAGTACTTTTACGTCACCAAGTTCTTTCATCTGTAAATTCTCGACTTCTTTAGACATGTGTGCTTCCTCCTTACTCATTGGACTGTCCAGTCGATTGGAGCAGTGAACGGATATATTGAAAACTATCTAAATCGTACTTTTTATTTTCAAGGATTTTCAATGGACTTTCTAAAGTTTTCTTTAACAGATTTCAATCATTTTTATTATGAATAGATTGCTTTATCTATATTTTGGGTCCTCTGCCTCAGTCGAGTTTTCCAAGGTCCATTTTGGATTTTCCCAATTTATGAAAATTCTCTCAAATCTAACGCTCTTATTTTTACATTTTTTCAGTAAATTTACGGGGTGTTTTCTTGCAATCGTCCTCTTTTTATGATGTTTCGCATGTTTTGGATAATTTATTGCACAGAAAACGTTTTTGACGACTGTTTCCTTTCGTTCGTTATCTTTTCTTTTCTGGCTTCTTAGCAATTCGGCAAAATTCCGCTTGGGATCCGATTCGTTTCTTCCTCCCGTTCACGAAAAAAGAGGTGCGACAGCACCCCTTCTGGTTTCGTGAATTCATTTCATTATTCGTGTTTGCGCAGACAGATCGGCTGTCGACGCGGATGGGTTTCATCAGGCCTTGCGGGCCTTTTTCTCTTTGGCGACGGTTTCTGCCAGCGCGAGAATTTCCTTGGCGTTAGCCAGCGCATAGTCCCGGGAAGAAATGACGCCTACAGGTACGCCCAGACGTTTTTCCACTTCCTCTTTGTAGTAGCCGATCTGCGGACCAAGCAGAACCGCGTCCGCATGACGGGAAACCGGATAATAATCTCCCAGACCGCGGGAAGTCAGTTCATACGGCAGTTTCCGGCTCGAAATGTACTCCTCTACTTTTTTGACGATCCAGCTTGAGGTAAGTCCGCCGGAACAAATTAGATCAATTCTCATTTCCTCTCCTTTTTCCCTTTACAGGTTTGCGGATCTGGCTTTGGACAGACTGCTTGGTGACGTGCAGTCCGCCTGATTTTGAAGCAGAGGGATTCAATGCCGATCTTCAAGTTCGTTCAGACGTTTTTCGAGTCTGGACGTACGCTCTTCCAGTCGGGTCTGCGTTTTAATCAGGCTGATCATCTGTTCCGCAAGTTCAAGAACGACCGAAGCCGAGCTCAGATGGTCCTGGGAATGCACCAGCAGGACGTTGACCTGCCGTGTTTTTCCGTTCATTTCCTCAAAAAGGACATCCGTCTGCGCCCGATGGGTTTTGTCATACGCCTTGCGGCTTTTCGCCAGACATTCTTCGCATCGGGTGTAGTCCCCTTTTCTGGCTGCTGAAACGGCTTCGAGAGCCAGAGAGCGGGATTCCGATGCATCCGCAATCATTCCAAAAGATATCATATCAAGATCGGTATTCATGTTCATACTCCTGTCAGTGAATTGACTGCGATGGATGTATTTTCCGGTTCATCCCAGAGGAAATGGAAAACCGCTTCATTCTGAGCACCCCATGAGGCTTCATCATGCCGTCCGTCCTCCGCGATCACGACTTTTCCCAGTCCGCCGCGATCGATCAGAGAATTCCGGTATTCATCCAGCAGCATCTGTGCTTCCATTCTCTGCCTCGGCGAAAGCTCCTGGGAACCAAACGACCAGTAAATCCGGGTATCTGGATCGAGAACGGTCTGTTCGTATTCTCTGGAAATCTCCTCTTCACATACCGCAAAGGACGGGGAAAGGCATGCAGCTTTTGAAAACACTTCATTATGGTGGATCACCGCATAAAAAGCCATCAGGCCGCCCATGGAGCTGCCTGCGATCGCGGTTGCTTCTCTTTGCGGCCAGGTTCGATAGGTGGAATCAATTTCAGGTTTCAGTTTCTGAATAATCCATTCCATCAGCACGGCACCCTTTCCTGCCGTTTCCCCGTAAAACGTCTGGGCAAGCGCATACGGCGTGTATTCGTGAAGCCGGTTCTGTCCCCGGATATCGCATTCAATGCCCACAACAATGACTTTGCGCTGCGCGGCATCGAGATAGTCCTTCAGTTTCCAGGACGTTCCAAACGTTGCCTGTTCATCGTAGAAGAGATTCTGACCGTCAAACATACCGTCAAACATATAGAGGACGGGATAGCGTTCCTCGCTCTGGTAATAGTCATCTGGAAGGTAGACATCCACAAAGCCAAGCCGGTTGAGCGGAGTGATTCGGACAGGTACTTTACTGATCATAAAAGAGTTCCTTTCTTCGAAAGATCTGTTCTTTCTCATTGTACCGTATCGAATCCAGCGATAATTTAAGGATTAAAAACCCGTAAAAAATATTCACACGAACATCTGTTTACTAGCTTTATTTTTAATTTGGATGACTTATTTTAATTGTATTCGTCTTTTTATCAAACTTCACTTTTATTCCACTACCACAATTGAGCCTGATTTGTTATTATCAAAATGTTCGTTCCGGTTGAAATTTCCACCAGAATCTCCCTTCCGGGACGAACAAAGAAGCCGCTCTGCGGCTTTTTTTAATGCTCGGGCAATTATTCACTTGTTTATACTGCACGATCATATTTTTAAACTTTCATTCTTCCCGGCGATTCTCAAAAGAATGTGAAATTTTACCTTTCCGAGAAAGAATTTATCTTTTCAAAGTGGCCGTAAAAATCATTTTCGGTGCCTTGCCTAAGCGGCGAATTATGATGTTCGTCCAAACAGAAAAAAGCGGAAGCCTGAGATCAGACTTCCGGGACTGGCGATGGCGTCCACGAGAGGATTTGAACCTCCGACCCCACGCTTAGGAGGCGTGTGCTCTATCCAGCTGAGCTACGTGGACAATGCAGATCGCAAAGCAGACATATAAAGAGAAAGTCAGCTTTCGCTGACTCGAATTTTCTAATGGCGCACCCGAGAGGACTCGAACCTCCAACCACCAGAATCGGAATCTGTTACTCTATCCATTGAGCTACGGGCACATGTACAGCTATTATAAAACCTCACTCCTCTCTTTTCAAGCGGGCCAAAAACAGGTCTGGACAAAGAGCGAATCCGGCCTGCCGCACCAACGAAATCTTAATATTCTTTTTGCTGCGTTTGTTTTTCCTCTTATCGCACGTTCTGTTATGCGCTGCATCGCGCACAGTCCCGCGTATTTCGCCTTGCAATTTGCCCTTCTATTCCTTTATCCCATCTGCTTTTGTACATTCCGGCCGTTCTGTTGAAGAAAGAACGGCCGTTTCTCTTGAAAACACAAACGTCCCGGTCAAATATGAAATCTGTCTGAAACTCTATTTTTCTTTTTTCCGAAAACTTTTCCGAAAACTTTTTCAGACATCAGGAGGTTAATTCAAGAATGAAAACTGCAGTAATTGATGTTGGCGGCGGCATGCGCGGCATGTATGCGGCGGGCGTTCTCGATGCCTGCCTCGAAGAACACGTTCATTTTGATATCGCAATCGGCGTGAGCGCCGGCAGCGCCAACCTGGCCAGCTTTATCGCCGGGCAGATCGGACGGACGTACAAATTTTACCGGGACTATTCCGGACGTCCGGAATACATGTCGGCCTCGAACTTTCTGCGCAGCGGCTCCTATATCGACATGGACTACATTTACAGTTTCCTTTCGAACACAGACGGTGAATATCCCCTCGCCTACAAAGCCATGAAAGAAAATCCTGCGGAGCTGATCGTTGTAGCGACCAACGCCATCACCGGCAAGCCTGCCTATTTCGACAGTTCCTGGATGGACGAAGACCAGTATGACATTTTCAAGGCCAGCTGTTCGATTCCCGTTGTAAACAAACCGTATCCAGTCGGAGGCATTCCGTTTTTTGACGGTGCGCTTTCCGATCCCGTTCCCATCGACAAAGCCATTGAACTCGGTGCGGATAAAATTGTTCTGATTCTCACCAAGCCCTCGGATCTGGTGCGCTCAAGCCGCAAGGATGTAACATTAGCTTCCTTCATGGGCCATTATCCCCTCGCCGCGCAGGGCCTTCGCGAACGCGCTGCCCGCTACAACAAAGACGTAGAGCGGGCTTTGCAGATGGAAAAGGAAGGCAAGGTTCTCGTCATCGCGCCAAACGATACATGCGGCGTCGATACGCTCAACCGCAATCCGGAACAGCTTCATCATCTTTATCTCAAAGGCTTCAAGGACGGTTTGAAAATTGCCGAATTCATAAAGCCCGAAGAGAAATAGATCTCCGTTTTTTTCGATCCAGCTCTATATACATGCATACCCCGTCCGGGATAAGGCCAGAAGGCAGAATCCCGGACGGGGTATTTCTGTACTGGATTTTTGTTGGGAAACTTTCTGTCCGTATTGTGCCAGACAGAACCAGACGTTCTGGCCAAAGGGACGGACTTACTGAGAATCTCTATCCTCGTCTGCAAAGAAGGTCGGGACCATCCGTTCGTTATACTGCGTGGAAACGATACCGGCATCGGACAGGCGGGAATACACGCCCGCAAAATGGCCGTTATACACATACAGACCGGTCAGGTTGGCGTAGCCGATAAAGCCGTGATCGCTCAGCAGGTCAATGTTTTCGCTGCGATAATGCGGCACGTATTCCTGGACAATGAACGGCTGTCCTGTCAGATCTTCGAGCAGCTGCTTCCAGCGCTCCTGGGAAAGATCGACCCCCGCGTACACGCCTTTGGCGCCATAGCCTTCCTTCGGTTTAATAATCCACTGATCCTTATGTTCGAGAAGCCGGGTAAGATCGGCATCACTCAGATCCATGGACTGCGGCAGGTGCGCATCGAGAAACGCGCATTCCTGCGGCGTGAAATACTGGCGAAGCACCGGCGAAAACAGAGCTTCGCTGATCGCCTTGGAGTGAATGACCTGCGTCTGGAAATTGCCGACCAGAACGACGGCCTGTTTGCGAACGGCTTCCAGAAAATCCGTCGATTCATCGTATTTTTCCAGAACGTCGCTCGTCACCGCCCGACGGTAAATCGCGTCAAACGCGGTATTCGTCTTTTTGCTTCGAAGTGCCTTTCCATCGAACACAAAATCGCGGACATCCACGACTTCGCAGACATAGCCTTTGGCTTCAAACAAGTCGCGAAACGCGTACAGCTCGGGCAGATAGGCGTTTTCCAGATAATCGCTGATCGCAATGGCAGGCTTGTCTTCCACTCCGGCTTCCTTCACGTCCTGCAGAAAACTTTCGGCCCAGCTGTCCATCAGTTCCTGATGACGCACAGCCGGTTTCAGATCGTTCCATACATTGTTCAGCGCCATGAATTCGTCCATCATCTGGTTTTCATACATGGCGGACGTTCCGTCGGTGTTGAATTCGCAGACTTTGAACGAGCCGTCGTCTTCGTTATAAAAAATGTCGATGCGAAGCATGGGAATCGCGCTCGAATAGCGGTTATCGATCTGAATCAGTTCTTCGAGTTTTGCATCAAAACCGAACAGTTTTCGCACCTCGGGATTTGCTTTGTAGGCGGCAATCGTCTTTTCAAAAATGCCATAAAACTGATCGCAAAGATGCGCAAACGCTTTTTCATCCGCATCGGAAAAGAACTTTGGCATGTGCAGCGTCCGCGTGTAAATGGCCACCGGATTCACCGCGCCGGGTACTTCGTATTCGAGCGGCGAGTTCTGAATGGCGCGCGACGTTTTCAGGGCGCTCAGATGACTTTGCGTCGGATTCTGCCGAATATGCCCCAGCCAGCTTTGTTCCAGTTTCGTAACTGCTTTAGACTTCATTACTCACGCTCACTTCACGTAAATCGAAGCCTTCAGCTGATCAAGCTTTTCCTTGCCTAGCAGGGCTTCGATCAGAGCATAGGCAAAGTCGATCGAGTAGCCCGCGGAACGGCCGGTAATCAGTTTTCCGTCCGTTACGGTTCCCTGCTCTTTATAGCTGCCTTTAAAGTCTTCGTTCATGGACGTAAAGCAGGTGTAGTTCTTGCCTTCCAGCAGGCCCATATGGCCAAGGATCGTCGGAGCGGCACAAATCGCGCCGACAATCTGGTTTGGATTGTTCCAGGCTTCCCGGATGACTTCGAGCGCTTTTGGATTTTTTTCAAGCAGCGCATAGTGCGGACCGCCTGGGATAATCAGGGCATCCGCCTGTGAAAAGTCATAGAGATCCATAGGGATCATTGGAGAATAGATGATTCCAAAGCGGCCGGTTCCTTCGCGCAGGTTGGCCGCGCTGACCAGGTCCACCGCAATGCCGGCTCGTTTGAGCAGAGCAATCGGGCCCATGGCCTCAAGTTCTTCAAATCCGTTGTCCATCAGTACAGCGGCTTTTTTCATAATTACCATCTCTCTTTCTGCAGTTTCATCTTACCTTTTTCGGCGCTCAGGACGGATGCGTTTGCCATAGGGAAATCGCTGTAAGCAAGAAAAATGACATGCTGTCGAGTTTGTTCCTTTCCCTCCCTTCCGCATTCACTTTCTTCTTTTCTTCCTCTGAACCGTTCTGGTTTGTCGAGCCAGCACCGGTCCATCCGTTTTTGAGCGTCTGTTTCTTCGATCCGCTTCTTACGTTCTGCTTCAGAAAGGCAGTCTTTGCGTTTAGACAGTACGGTCGTTCTATCTATCTCTTTCGACTCTTTCGGGCCTGCCTGCTTTTATTGCCTTTCAATTCGGCGATAATGGAGACAGAAGATCTGGAGGTTTTCAAATGAAAAGGTATATGTTTAATTTCAACGTAAAGGATACGCTCGTTCTGGCGCTTCTTTATCTGCTTTGCGGACTGGCGCTCTGCTTCTTCCAGGGCAGCATTCTGACGACCGTCGTCCGCATCATCGGCATTGTTCTGATCGCCTATGGCGCCTACATGCTTTACGTCTATTTCGGCGTCCACAAATCCGCCGATACAGCTCCTATGTTTTCCGGCGTTCCGTCTTTGATTCTCGGTCTGATCATGGTGTGCTGGCCGCATACGAT
>NZ_JBKXLD010000099.1:0-8525 GCF_047010065.1 Allobaculum sp. | reverse complement strand
GTTCTGTACCTTCAATCGGTTTAAAGCCCGGACCAACTTCTACGGTCGTTACGCTTTCAATATGCCCGTCCTGTTCGATAATGGAGGCGATCGTCGTCTGGAAACGACGCGGATCTTCTCCAAATCGTTCTATAGCTTCTTTTTGCCCGTAATCGGTTTTCAGGACTTTGGGCCATTCCGGCCATGGATTGTTTTCAGCGCGGTGCAGCGGCGGCTTGGGCATCATTTCCAGAGCAGTAACGGATTTGCAGTGCTGACGAAGAACGGTTCCTGTGCAGTCATTTCCCGTATCCCCGCCGCCGACGATAATCACGTTTTTGTCTTTGGCCGAAATCAGAAAATCGGTACCGGCCAGAACATCCTTAGTCATCTGCCGCAAAAAATCGACCGCATAATATACGCCGCCAAGCGCCGTGTCGACTCCATTCAGACTGCGCGGCACGATGCTGCCGGCTGCCAGAACGATCGCGTCGTACTGCGTTTTTAGCTGTTCAAAGGAAATGTCCCTGCCGGCTTCTACGCCGCAAAGAAAAGCCACGCCTTCCTGTTCGAGCAGATGGATGCGCCGTTCAACGACTGACTTGTCGAGTTTCATGTTGGGAATGCCGTACATCAGAAGTCCGCCAGGACGATCGTCCTTTTCATAGACATCCACAAAGTGACCGCGCCGATTGAGATAGTTTGCGCAGCTCAGACCGGAAGGACCGGAACCGATGATCGCCACGCGCTTTCCGGTCTGTTCCTCAATTTCGGCCGGCTTGACCCAGCCGTTTTTAAACCCGTTTTCAATAATGAAAAACTCGTTGTCATGAACCGTGGTCGGCTGTGAATCGATGCCGTTGATGCACGCCTTTTCACAGAGCGCAGGGCAGACCCGGCTGGTAAATTCAGGAAACGGGTTCGTTTTCAAAAGCCGGATGAGGGCGTACTGATCGTTTTTGAGGGCGAGCTGTTCGTTCCATTCCGGAATGAGATTGTGAAGCGGACAGCCTGTCGTCATTCCGTTCAGGGAAATCGCGGACTGACAGAACGGAACGCCGCAGTGCATGCAGCGCGCCGCCTGTTCTCTTCTTCGTCTTTCGTCTAAGGGACGATGAAATTCGCCAAACGTTTTCAAACGTTCGGATTCCGGAAGAATCGGGTCATCCTGCCTGGTGTATTCAAGAAATCCAAAGTTCTTTTCCATAGTGACATCGTCCTTTCTAGTGCGGATGGGCCATCTCAAAGGCTTTGAGAGCGGCTTCCTGTTCGCTGTAGCCCAGATCTTCAAGCGCCTTGATATCTGTGCGGATTTTCTGGTAATCGCGCGGCACGATTTTCTTGAACTGATCGAGCTTCGTCCGATAGTCCTTTAAAAGCGATGCAGCTAAAGGACTGCCGGTCGCTTTCACATGGTCTTTAAGAATGGCTTCAAGGGCCTCAATATCGGTTTTGCTTTCCAGCATTTCCAGATCGACAAGTTCCGGGTTCACATGGAGATACAGCTCATGCTCTCGATCGAGCACGTAGGCGATGCCGCCGCTCATGCCGGCCGCAAAGTTTTTGCCGACCGGACCTAAAACCACGGCCGTTCCGCCAGTCATGTATTCGAGTCCGTGATCGCCGCAGCCCTCACAGACCGCCACGGCGCCAGAGTTTCGAACGCAGAAGCGTTCGCCGGCTTTTCCGTTGATGAACGCTTTGCCCGAAGTGGCTCCATAAAGCGCCACATTGCCGATGATCACATTTTCTTCCGGTTTAAAGCCGGAAACTTTTGGCGGATAAATGGCCAGCGTACCGCCAGAAAGACCTTTTCCAAAGTAATCGTTGGCATCGCCTTCACATTCCAGGCGCAGCCCTTGCGGAATGAACGCGCCAAAGGACTGTCCGGCACCGCCATGCGCCCGTACGGTAATCAGATCTTCGTCCAGCGTTTCGCCTTTGGCTAAAGAGCGGGTCATTTCACTGCCAAGAATCGTGCCAAAGGTGCGGTTGGTCGAACAGATGTCGACATCCATCTCACACGCTTTTCTGCGTTTCAGATTTTTGCGCAGCGCAGGAAGGAGCACATCCACATCCAGACTCTGTTCGAGATGAAAATCAAACGCCTGACCGCTTTGATGATGGATCGGTTCAATGCCTTTGAGAAGATCATCAAGATGAGCAAGTTCCGCGCGTTCGAGTGCCTGCGTATTTCGGACTTTCAGACAGCTGGCCGCCTGACCAACCATTTCATCGAGCGTCGCAAAGCCCAGTTCAGCCATGATTTCGCGCAGTTCCATGGCGGTAAAACGCATGAAGTTCATGACGTATTCCGGTTTGCCCTTAAAGCGCTTGCGCAGTTCTTCGTTCTGAGTCGCAATGCCAAACGGACACGTATCGAGTGAGCAGACGCGCATCATGCGGCAGCCCATGGATACGAGCGGAGCCGTCGCAAAGCCAAATTCTTCCGCGCCAAGTAACGCCGCGATGGCGACATCGATTCCGCTCATGAGCTTGCCGTCCGTTTCGAGAATCACCTGCTGACGCAGACCATTGGCACTCAGTTCCTTATGCGACTGAATGAGACCGAGCTCCCAGGGAAGACCTGCATGATGGATCGAACTCTGGCCGGCAGCGCCGGTACCACCGTCGTAGCCGGAAATCAGGATGACCGCCGCACCGGCCTTGGCGACACCGCAGGCGACGGTGCCTACCCCGTTTTCCGAACAGAGCTTGACGGAAATTCTGGCGTCTCGATTCGCGTTTTTCAAATCGAAAATGAGCTGGGCGAGATCTTCAATCGAGTAAATATCGTGGTGAGGAGGCGGAGAAATCAGCGTTACGCCTGGCGTGGAACAGCGCGTTTTCGCGATCCATGGATACACTTTGCCGCCTGGCAGATGACCGCCTTCGCCCGGCTTGGCGCCCTGCGCCATCTTGATCTGAATTTCGCTGGCGGAGCAGAGATAGGCGGAATCGACGCCAAAGCGGCCGGAAGCAACCTGCTTAATGGCGGAATTGCGCAAGGTTCCATAGCGTTCGGGCCGTTCGCCGCCTTCCCCGGAGTTCGAACGGCCGCCCAGACGGTTCATGGCTTCCGCCATGCATTCGTGCGCTTCCTGAGAAATGGACCCATACGACATGGCCCCCGTTTTAAAGCGTTTCACGATCGATTCAACGGGTTCGACATCTTCCAGCGGAATCGATGGACGGCTTCCCTCAAAACAAAGAAGGTTGCGCAGGTTATGGGGTGCATTTTCGTCATGAATCCGTTTCGAATACGCTTTGAACAAGTCATAATCCCCGGTCTGCACTGCGCTCTGGAGCATAACAATCGCTTCTGGAGAATACAGGTGGTCTTCCTTGCCTTTGCCCGAGCGCAGCTTATGAAAGCCGATCGAATCGAGAGACGTATTGGCGCGCAATCCGAGCGGATCGAAGGCACGGGCGTGGCGCCAGAGCAGATCTTCTTCGATTTCCTTCAGACCAATACCGCCGATTTCGTACTGCGTATTCGTGAAGTACGCGTCGATAACGTCTTTGGAAATACCTACGGCTTCAAAAATCTGAGCACCCTGATACGACTGGAGGGTGGAAATGCCCATTTTGGCGGCAATTTTGACGATGCCCGAAAGGACCGCCTGATTGTAGTCTTCGATGGCTTTGGAAGGTTCCTTATCGAGAATGTCCTTGTCGATCAGCTCTTCGATGCATTCGTGGGCGAGATACGGATAAATGCCGCTGGCACCAAAACCGAGCAAAGCCGCAAATTCATGGACCGTTTTCGGCTCGCCGCTTTCGAGAAGAATCGACATGGCCGTCTTCTTTTTCGTAGCGACCAGATGCTGTTCAAGGGCCGAAACCGCAAGCAGACTCGGAATCGCCATATGGCTTTCGTCCACGCCCTGGTCGGAAAGAATCAGAATCGAACAGCCGTCCCGGTATGCCCGGTCGCATTCGATAAACAGCTGATCGAGCGCGTCCTTGAGGGGCATTCCTTTGTAAAAGAGCAGGGAAATGACGCGGGATTTCAGTCCCGGCTGATTGAGACTGCGAATTTTGTCCATGTCGCTGGCATCGAGAATGGGATGATTGATTTCCAGCAGTGCGCAGTTGCCGGCTTTTTCTTCGAGAAGATTTCCAGAAGAACCAATATAGATGGTCGTATCGGTAACGACTTTTTCGCGCAGCGAATCGATCGGCGGATTGGTGACCTGCGCGAACAGCTGCTTGAAATAATGAAAGAGCGTGGGATGAAGTTTCGAGAGCAGCGCTAACGGAACATCGGTTCCCATGGAAGCAATCGGTTCTTTTGCTTCTCTGGCCATCGGCAAAATCTGATCGTTCACATCTTCGTAAGTGTAGCCGAAATTGCGGTACAGTTCGTCGCGCAGTTTCTGCTCGTGCATCTGCGGTTTTCGATCGCGCGCTTTGAGATCTTCGAGATGCATGAGTTTCAGGCTCAGCCATTCGCCATACGGGTGAGAACTGGCGTAGCGCGCTTTCAGTTCTTCATCAGGAATCAGGCGGCCTTCCTTCGTATCGATCAGCAGCATTCGGCCGGGCATCAGCCGCGATTTTTCGACGATCTGATCCGGTTCAATATCGAGTACGCCGACTTCCGAAGAAAGAATGAACTGCCCGTCTTTGGTGATGTAGTAGCGCGCTGGACGCAGACCGTTTCGATCAAGAACTGCCCCGCACACTTCGCCATCGGAAAACAGAATGGCCGCTGGACCGTCCCAGGGTTCCATCATGGTCGCGTAGTAGTGATAAAAGTCCTTGCGCTTTGGATCCATCGGGACATGTTTCCACGGTTCGGGAATGCAGATTGCAACCGCCTTGGCCAGATCCATGCCGTTCATCGTCAGAAATTCGAGTGTATTGTCGAGCATGGCTGAATCGGATCCATCCGGATTAATGACGGGAAGGACTTTTTTATACTGGGTGTCGATCAGCGGACTCGTCATGCTTTCTTCACGCGCCAGCATGCGGTTTGCATTGCCGCGAATTGTGTTGATTTCGCCGTTGTGCGCAATCATCCGGTTGGGATGCGCGCGTTTCCAGCTTGGTTTTGTGTTGGTCGAAAAGCGGGAATGCACGATCGCGATAGCACTCTGATAGTCTTCCGACTGCAGATCCAGATAAAACCGCCGCAGCTGATCCACTAAAAACATGCCTTTGTAGACGATCGTCCGGCAGGAAAGCGACGCGACGTATGTGTGCGGACAGCTCTTTTCAAACTCGCGGCGAAGCACATGGAGCAGACGATCAAAGTCCTTGCGCGTCTTTACTGTATCTGGCGCTTTGAGAAACGCCTGCCAGATGGAGGGCATGCATTCTTTTGCGGGTTCGCCAAGAATTTCTTCCTGAACGGGCACCTTTCGCCAGCCAAGAAACGTACAGCCTTCCTTGCGGGCCATCGTCACAAACAGCTTTTTGGCCTGGTTTCGTTCGAGTTCATTTTGCGGAAAGAAAAACATGCCGATGCCGGTACGGCCATTGGGGACGTAGTCGATATCGATCTGCCGGCAGGCCTTGGTGAAAAAGGTATCGCTGACCTGCAGAAGAATGCCGACTCCATCGCCTACCGTTCCGCTGGCATCTTTTCCGGCGCGGTGTTCGAGCTTTTCGACAATATGGAGCGCCTGGTCGACAACGTGATGGGAAGGCGTACCGTCCATCTGACAGACGGTACCGATGCCGCAGGCATCGTGTTCTTTCAGGAATTCATTCATAAGGATTTCCTTTCTAGCTTCCGCTTTCCCCGTAGTTGGAAAGCACGCGGGCGGAGGGATCTTTCACATCGCATCCCTTCCAGTTTTTATTGGGCATCCAGAAATCGACAATCATCTGCGACTGGCCTGGATAGTGTTTTTCAAACAGTTCGCGATACAGCAGCGACTCCTTGGTAAAGGGCATCGCATGCGTATACTGCTGTCTCTTTTCTTCGAATTCTTCATCGGTATATCGTTCTTCGGCATACGCTTTGAGATCATCGGCCATCGAATGGCCGACCGCATCCGAGAACGCGGCTTTCTGACGGAAGAGAATGGACTCAGGAAGCAGATGATCCTCTTCAAAAGCATGCCGCAGAAGGTATTTGCCGATGCCGTACGTATTCATCTTTCTGGCCGGATCGACGGCCATTACGTAGGAGACGAAATCGAGATCTCCAAAGGGGACCCGGGCTTCCATGGAATGGGTGGAAATGCACCGGTCGGCTCGCAGAACGTCATACATATGCAGCTCGCGTACACGCTTCTCGCTTTCTTTCTGGAATTCTTCAGGGGAGGGGGCGAAGTCGGTGTATTTGTACCCGAACAGCTCATCGGAAATCTCACCGGTCAGAAGCACGCGGATATCGCTCATTTCCCGGATCTTTTTGCAGAGGAGATACATGCCCATGGACGCGCGGATCGTTGTGATATCAAACGTAGCCAGTTCGGCAATGACTTCTTCCAGAGAGGAGAGCACTTCCTCTTTGGTCATGATCAGTTCGTGATGATTACTTCCGATAAATTCAGCGACCTGTCTTGCGTATTTGAGATCGATCGCATCGTCTTCCATGCCGATCGCAAACGTTTCGATCGGACGGTCCATATGTCTGGCGGCGATGGCGCAGACCAGAGAGGAATCGAGTCCTCCGGAAAGGAGGAAACCGACGGGCATATCCGCATCCAGGCGTTTCAGCACGCCGTCAATCAGCCGGTCATGAATGGTTTTGCAGATCGTTTCAAGATCATCGTCAATCACGGCATCCACCTGACTCATGTCACGATAACAGATGAACTGACCGTCTTTGTAAAAATGTCCGGGCGGGAAGGGATAAATCGTTTCGACCAGCCCTTCCAGGTTTTTGGCTTCTGAGGCAAAGCAGATTTCGCCGTATGGGGTATAGCCGTAATGCAGAGGACGAATGCCGATCGGATCGCGGGCAGCGATCAGCGATTTCGACTGGCCATCGTAAATCACGCACGCAAATTCCGCATCAAGCTGTTCAAACATCCCGGTGCCGTATTCTTCGTAAAGAGGAAGCAGAATTTCGCAGTCAGAATCGGAATGGAAGGCATAGCCTCTGGCCGCCAGTTCGCTTTTGATTTTTCGAAACCCGTAAATTTCGCCATTGCAGACCAGCGCATTTTCGCCAAGAAAGAAGGGCTGCATGCCTGAAGCGTCAGGGCCCATAATGGACAGCCGCTGGAATCCAAGCACTGCGCCATCGAGTACAACGACCTTCGTGTCATCCGGTCCGCGGGTTTCCGTTTTCTTCAAAGCCGCTTCGATTGCATCAGCATTCGGATGATAAGTCTGTACGGAAAAAACTGTGCACATAAGATTCTCCTTAAAAATGGGTGAAAGAAAACAAGCGGCAGAGCCGCTTGTGAAATTTAGAGTCCAAACAGAAGTCGATCGTAGCCAGGGAACGGCCAGTATTTCTGGTCCGTCATGGTTTCGAGCGCGTCGCAATGCTTTCTCAGCTCTTCCATATCCGGGAGGATTACTTCGCGGACATAGTCGGCTGCAGTTTCGATCGGTTCCAGATGATCCATCGTATCGCGATCGGCCTTGAGCTGTTCGAGCGCTGCAAACGCTTTGGTCAGTTCGGAATTGCCGCGCGCCAGCATCGTGCCTTCGTAGCCCTGATCGGCGGGCAGACCCACCTGGGTTTTGACTAGAACGGTATCGGCAAGCGATTTCTGATAGGCACTGACGGCAGGAAGGATTTCCTGGCCGGCCATGTCGATCATCGTTCTGGCTTCGATGTTCAGCAGATGAACGTATTCTTCCATCAGGATTTCATAGCGGGAGAGAACTTCTTCTTCGCTCAGAACGTGATGCCGTTCAAAGAGCGCAATATTCTCGGGGCGTTTTAAATACGGGATGGCTTCCGGCGTGGTCCTGAGATTGAGCAGGCCGCGGCGTTCGGCTTCTTCGACCCATTCGTCGGAATAGCCGTTGCCATTAAAGATGATGCGGGAATGATTCGTGAAAATGTCACGAAGCAGCTTGTGCAGAGCGGAAGGAAGATCTTCGGCCTGTTCGAGCACGTCGGCAATCTGCATCAGCGAATCGGCGATCGCCGTATTCAGAATCATATTGATGCCGGCAATGGACTGGGCGGAGCCGGGCATACGGAATTCAAACTTGTTGCCGGTAAACGCGAACGGGGATGTGCGGTTGCGGTCGGTCGTGTCAACGGGAAGTTTAGGCAGAACGCGGGCACCGATGTTCATGAACTGCTTGTCCTTGCTTCCGTAATCGGCATCGGCTTTGATCGCTTCGATGACTTCCGCGAGTTCGTCGCCGGTAAAGATGGAGATGATAGCCGGAGGCGCTTCGTTTGCACCCAGACGGTGATCGTTTCCGGCGGTGGCTACCGAAAGGCGGAGCAGATCCTGGTGTTCGTCGACGGCTTTGACAATGCCGGCCAGGAACGTCAGAAACTGCAGGTTTTCGTACGGGGTATCGCCGGGTTCGAGAAGGTTTAGTCCGGTATTGGTGGAGAGGGACCAGTTGTTGTGCTTGCCGCTGCCGTTAATGCCTGCAAAAGGCTTTTCGTG
>NZ_JBKXLD010000098.1:0-8590 GCF_047010065.1 Allobaculum sp. | reverse complement strand
GAATATGGCCGGCGGCAATTCGCAGACCGCCTCGCTCCTTGCCCAGAAAATGGAACAGGAAAAGGCAGCGCAGGAAGCAGCAGCCAAAGCAGCGGCTGCGCCTGCACCGAGCAGTGATAGCCAGACCTGGGTTTGCGCGAACTGCGGCGAAACCGCAACTGGCCGATTCTGCGCAAACTGCGGGACGTCAAAACCTGAAGTGAAATTCTGCCCGAACTGCGGAGCGAAAACGACTCCAGGTTCCAAATTCTGCACCAACTGCGGAACGAAACTCAGTTAAGCGTCCAATCGCCTGGTTCATCACATTCAAAACCGAAACGAAAGGCTCAGTCCCGTACAGGAGGCTGAGCCTTGTCTCGTTATGGGTATTAGAAAGAGGAGCCTTCTTCACACCAAAGCAGATCAGTTCCCAAACAATATTGTTTTTTAACACTTAGAAGCCGTACATAATGTTCTTAGATTCATGCTCCCAAGGAGGTCATGTGATGGATGAATTGATTAAAGACGTCGTGATAAGGATATTGGAAAACAACCGTGAACTGGGATCCTTGTCTGGCGATTTCGCTAAAGGAAAGAGGTTAGCCTATTACGAGATTTTAGATTTAATTAATAGCAGATTAGAGATCCTCGGGAATAATCCTTCTTCTTTTGGCATTAAAGACGATCCGTTCAAATTGATCAATTTAAATTAGCACATGCAGGCGAGTCGCCTGCTCCGAAAGAACAGACAATGAAAACCGGCTTATTAATCCGGAGTGTTTCTGGATGTTTTAAAGCGTCAAGGGCTTGAAAAAGCGGTTCGATAATCGAAGGATCGGTGAAATCACAGGACTGACTCAACAATCTGGACATGGCCTCTTCCTGCTCTGATTTGTCCTTCTTCTTTTTGAGCATGCTGGGCAAGCATTTTCAACATCAGCCGGCTCGCCAGAGACATCTTTGAATAATTCAGACCGCCTGGAAAATAGAAAACACGCTCCGGGGCAGTATTCAGTGCTTTTCCAGCTTCATCGAGCGCCAGGAGCGTATCCGGAAAAGGAGAAGAAGCGGCTCCGGTTACAAAAAGAAAGACGGGCTGATCTGGATTATTTTTTCGGATTTTGACAAAGTCGGCAAGGGCATGAAGGTTTCCCGCCTGCATCCAGGTCCCAAAGATCAGTACGTCAAAAGTCGACAAATCCATAGTTCGGCTTTTGGAGAGCGGGAAGCATTCGCCATCAATCCGGCTTGCAATCCATTGGGCGTACCGCTCTGTAAAGCCGGTCTGGGAATGGCAGAGGACAGCTGTTTTCATCCTTATTCTCCTTTGTCTGCGGAAAGTCGGGTTTCCGGCAGTTTGTCTTTTTTGTTTTCTGCGCGCTTTTCTTCGATTTTTGCAGGAACAGGGGACTCTTCATCAGGTGCTTTCATTGCGGCTTTTTCCAGAAGATCTGCCCCGTTTAACAGGCTGAGAAGCATTTCAAAAAGTGCGAGCGTCTGATCCTCATTCAAGCCGGTGAACAGTTCGCCAAGCTGCTCGCGATACGGAGCGAAAGCTCCGTCAAAACAGGCATCCGCTTTATCAGTCAGAAGAATCATTAAAGCGCGCGGCCGATCCGGGTTTGTTTCTATATGGACGAAGCCCTTCTTTTCTAAAGAAAGCGCGAGCTTTTTAACATTCTGCCTTGAACAGCCGAGCATCTTGCCGCATTCTCCCAGGCTGAGCGGCTGCTCAAGGCCATGCAAAGTCGACAGCAGCATGAACTGGCGAAGTGTAACCTCCGGAATACGTGCATCAAAGAGATTCTGGATCCGATTTGTCAGCATGAACAGAAGATTGAAGATGGCTCTTTGCGCAAGTTCCGGATTTTGAGAGGACTTCTCGATTCGATCTTTGAGTTCCATGAGATTTCTGTACCTTTCCTTCCTGTAAAAATGCTCGACTTCCTGTATTGAATTAGAAAAGCTGGCTTTTAACCCGCTATATGTAACTGGTTACCTATTATATACCATCCCATCGTTCTGCTCTCCATCTTTTTTTCGGGTAATATTTTCAGTGGCGAAAAATTTCAGAAAAAAGGCCCGAAATCCATATAAGATTTCAGGCTGTAGGATATGCAGTGATCTTGTGCGTGCGGATCAGCCGAGTTTCTTACGGCGTAGCGTTTTCGAATTCAGAATGACTGCGTCTTCAAAATGGTCATAAATTGCATCTCTATGTAGATCAGTGAGTCTGCGTCTGGCTGTCGGATTTTCTGGGTCTTCGATGTTGATTTTATAAGTCAATACCGTATAGCTGTCCTGAGGAATTTCCCAGAAGGAAACGCAGTAGTATGGCTCGCTGCCCTCCTCTTCTTGCCAGAACGAAAGGGAGGAGCGGATTTTGGTCTGCTTTCCGGATTTCAGCAGGACGTCCAGTTCTACAGTTCGGATGGCTTCCCAATACGTTTCAACGATAAATCGGTTTATAGTTCCTTCATTTGCCGGGGTCTCCGATTCGATCTTGGAATTGTTTTTCGCATCGATCAGTTCGTTTCTGAATTGGGTCATATGGGAAATAAAAATTCGGTCATACACATTTAAGGATCCTATTTCCGGACTTTTCTCAGGAATGACGGATTGCTCATCGATTTTAAGAGATACATCAAGCACAGTGAATTTTTTACACCACGGATCCATCTTCTGGTCTTTATCACTTGTCTGATAAAGCAGCGATCCCTGGCCGAGCTCAAAATATTCAAGCTGATATCTTCGAAATGTTAAATAGGCCATTGATCCCGCATCGTCCTGCAGATTCACGTAACAGCCGCCCTTCGAAACGCGTTTTCCAAGCCATTGCAGTCGAGGCTTTATTTCCTTTATATAGCTTCGTACCCGATCGAGAACAGGAAGAAAATCCTGAACTTTACGATCGTAAAGCCATTCATTAAAAAGATTTACGCCTAGGACACAATCAAACTGCATCAGATCGCATTCTCCTTCACTTATCATCGTAATCTTTCGAAAGGATTTTTCCCTGGAAACAAGCCGTTCAAAAGGGATAGCCGATGAGGAAGTATCGAGTACATAAATGGGCGATTGAGGAAATCTCTTCACAGCAGCCCCGGCATAAAGCAGAGCCTCTGGTCCCCATACGAGAATGGACTGTCCATTGACCGATGGCATATGTTTCATAAGCAGATTCAAATTTAAGATCAGACGCATAAAGCGCAAATATGAGGATTCCGACTGCCAGTTTCTCCTTTTCAGAACAAAACTGTCCAGATGAATTTCGCCAAAATGCGCATATCCATTTTGATCACATGTGTAATCTTTCATTACATCCGCAAGACCAAGGCGGTCAGCATAAGCGATAACGGATGGATTCTCATCCCGAATTTTTGGAACGATAGAGCTCCAGGAGGGTAATTTCGCACTTTTCTTTTTCTTTTTGGAAGACTTTGCGGAAGACTTTTTCTTTTGACTCATATGGACTCCTCGTATAAATCCTGATCAGTTTCAGCAATTTCCCTTACTTGACGAACTTCGAGGTGCGTTAACATCTTGAACAGGTCAGGATACTTTTCATTTGATAAACGATCCGCGTTCTGAACCTGGACCAGCCTTTACTTTCTATAAAAAACTGGTAAGGCCCTGAAAACTCTATTCTTTCTGAGATACAGACGGTAAGGAGTTCGGCAGAACGGGCTTTCAAATCCATAGTTTAACAGACAAAAAGCTGAAAAGAGTGAATGGGCTGATTCGCTTTTCAGCTTTTTGGCGTATCCGAATCGATTTATAAAGCCGGCAGCTCTGGAGCAGTGGAAATATCCGCGTCAATTGAAATTTCTGTCTCAGCGGCCCGTACAAACACGAGATGCGGTCCAAGTTCTTCAATTTCCTCAGCGGTGATAGTATCAAAGTCAATATCCGCCATTCGATGAATCCGGACAATATAGGCGCCCTGTGCGTATTTGAGCAGACCGACATTGATTCCTGAGGTATACACAATTTTTCCTTTTACATCTTTTGGTCTTGCTGTGGCTACAATCGGGGCATCCACAATGCCTTTGTACTTTCGAAACCATTCCACAATTCCGGGATGGCGGGAAACAATCACTTTGGAAGAATCAAAAGGAAGTCGAATGTAATAAATCGCCCGCTCATCGCTGGGAAGATCGCTGTCATACGGCTTTTTGTACTGACAGGCAATCCGGCCTGTGAGAACCTCAATTTCAAAATCTTCTTCAAATGCGGCCTGTGCATGTTCATAACCGACTTGCTGCAGCCGCATAAATCGTAAAGCACTTTTCGGAATTGTTTTCATTGTTCCATTCTCCTTTGATCTCGATCAGCCTGCGATGTCTGAAAGGACTTGCGTCTTCAAAAATCGGGTAGCAGACATGTCGAATTATATATGGAGGATTGGAGGTCTTTCGATCCGTGCCGGAATGTACACAAAACAGGGCAATTTTGTACAGACGAATGGAAGGTCTACAGGCGTTCCGGCGAATCAGGATGACTGCTTCTCTTTCCATTCATGATCGAAATCTGCGCAAATCCATTGGATGACGCCATCGTAACCCGCCTGGAGGAAGGGGATCCCCTGTTCGCTTGTCACGAAAGAACGCCGCAGACAAACGGAATTCCGTTTGTTCTGCGGCGTTACTCTTTAGAAATACTGGGTAAATCCATATTCTGGATGGCTTAGTCCATCCGCGTTCAGACAGAAGTTTTAAACCATCTGCTCAAGCCGTTCAAAAACCGATCAGAATCGGAAACGGCTGTTTTGAATCCTGAGCGAACGTTGCAAGAGAGACTAGAACAAAGAATTATTCGAATTCGGGACTTTGCGCAGACTCAGCAGCAGGCGGTTCATGTGTTGGGCCTGTTCATCGATCTGGATCTGACTTTGCGGTGCAGAAAGAATGGATCTGGCCTTAGAGAGTTCCTCTTCCAGTTTATCCATCGAAGACTCTGGGAATTCCGTACGGTTCTCAAGCAGGCTTTCTGCTTTAGTAACAGTCATTTCCAGGGCGTCCAGAACAAAGTCGATTTTGGGATACTGAATAGCCGCAATACCGGCAAGAAGGGCTGAATTTAAAGTCTTGGCTGGGTGGCATTGTCTTCCAACAGACCCGCAACGGCTTCATTAAAGCCTGGGTAAACTGCGCTTTATGCGTCGAATCTGGATCGTAGTCTTTGGTGCGCAAAACGGTAATTGCCTTTACGACACTGTTTCCAAGATCCGATCCAAAAAGGGAAGACGGTCTGCGCAAAGCCTCAATAGCCGCATTGAGCGTATCGGTCAGTTCATCAATTTCTGACTGAGAGAAGCTGTAGGAGCGCAGCGCGAAGTCGGCTTCACTCAGGGCTTCCTGCAGGGAATTCCAGCCGCTTACATAATCGCTTTCCTTGAGGTTTTTCGCAGCTTCAACGGCTTTGGAAAGCGCGCTGCGATCTTCAAGCGTTCCATACGTTGTGGTAATCGTTTTGAAACCGAATTTGCCGGTGGTAACCAGACGGAACGTGTGAGTTCCCAAAGGCAGAGACTGAATATCGATTCCTTTGCGATAGGCATCTGTACTGTCTGTGCAGTTTACAACGCCATAGTCCTTGTCATCGATGTAAATATGGGCACCGGTTTTGCCGCCGTCAAACTTGGTCATCATGGAAATGCCGGTACCGGTAAAGGCGTAGCTCAGCGTCGCATTGGCGCTGTTATTGTACGTTTCGTAATCGCCGGCCGCTTCATCTTTCCACTGCCCCCATCCGCTGCTCTTTTGAATCTGATCGGAAGAGCCATACAGGGTCGTATCGGGCGTACCTTCCACATATTCCGGTTTGGGAACGAGGCCGCTTTGACGAATTTCAAGGGCGTCAAAGCCAAATTTGCCGGTAGGGACAAGTCTTACGGTATGTTCGGCTTCTTCTTCAAATGAATGGGAGAAAACCGCTTCATACGTATTTTGTCCGTCGTTTCGCTTTGTGCTCACTGTTCCAAGCGACTGATCGTCTACGAAGACTTCACAGCCGCTCTGGCTGCCGTCTTTTTTCGCATAGAGAGTAAAGCGGCTTCCTGTGAAGGTATAGGAGAGGGAAGTGTTCTGCCAGTTATTCGATTCGACATACGTTTCGTAGCCGGAAAGCGTTCCTGCCTGCGTGCCAGAAGCCGGCCAGCGGCCCCAGGTTCCGGTTTTCTCCATTTCATCGCCAGGAACAACGACCGTTTGCGCTGGACGTTCCAGGGCGGTTTTGCGCTGTGGATATTTGCCGGCTTCGGCATCCTGTCCCTGATCGTCTTTGAGCGTAGTCGTAAAGACGCAGTCGCCCCCACAAGCAAGGGTATCCGTGTTCCAGATCATAAGCCGTAAAACGCTGCCGTCTTTGAGATCTTCTGGAATCGACATGGACACGGGAAGGGAGACTTTTTCTTTGGCTTTGAGCGTGAGCGGTTTGCTCTGGACATCGACAAGAGTATTGTCGGGGGCAATCAGAGATGTGGTGATCATCAGATTCTGAGCCGTTTTGGACGTCAGATCCAGCTCACCTTCATACACAGTGCCTGGTACAAGCGATTCATAAGCGGCCATAAACTGGGCACTCAGGTCGGTTTTACCATCCTGTGTCAGCTTGCGTCGTACGCCGGAAAGACGGGCATTGCCTAAGGAAATCGAACCGTGCCCTTCGGTTTCCAGCTTCACATCGGGGCACCGATAAACAGAAACACGGATAGCGGCTGATTCGCCCGGTTCAAACGTCTTTTCATAAATCGTCTGATTTTTCGCGATCAGGCGCAGAAGGACCGTCTGGGAAGAGGGGTTGAAGGCTTCAGCTTCGAAAGCGCCATAGCCGCCGTCTTCTCTGGTGAAGTTATTTACAGTCAGTTCCGTCTGGGCCGGCAGGGAAACGCCGTTGGAATAGCGGGTGTTTCCGTGCTTGAGCGGCTGACCGTCTGCTGTGCGATTTTTAATGATGGTTTCGGGCAAATCGTCCAGATCGCACAGGTACTGATATCCGGTTTTGATCGGTTCATTGACCGACTTGAGCGAATACAGCTTCAGTTCGGAGAACGAGGCGTATTCGTCTTCTGGAATGGAATCAAACAGAACGCGGATGTTTCGATACGGTCTGGTTTTCAGGAATGTGATTTCATCCGGGGCTGTCTCAATGGTGGAGGCATCGTAGGAAACAAGCGTTTCCCAGTCGTCTTCGCTGACTGCATCTGCGGTTTTTCCCTGCAGCGTATAGGGCAGCTTTTTGCCGTCAAAGAGTACGGCTGCTTTATAGAGAATGACTTCTCCATGTTCCATGGTCGCGTTGACGTACTGGCCAGGCCCGGCTGTGGAAGCTCTCCATGACGTTTTTGGATCCTGATCGAGAACGTTCTGACGATCGGCTTCGTTGGAAGACGCTTCGCAGGGAACGCCGTTGAGATCGCGCAGTTCGTAGGCAGATGCCTCTTCAATATCGGTCAGAATAATGCCGTCATTGTTCATGAAGGAACCGTACAGTGTGGAAATATCCGCCTCGCTTTCTCCTGTGGAGTCGCCCGTGGTCCTCAGGGTGATTTCCGCCGATTTGAGACCTTCGCTTTCGGCGACGATGCGGGTGATGCCGGCGTAGTAGGAGCGGAATTCAATGGCGCCTTTTCCATCAAGCATGGATTTGTTTTCCGAATCCGGATCGAGAACAAAGGTTTTGCCGGTCGGGAAAATACCCGGGCCTGCTACGACTTTCAGCGTGATCTTGCGCTTTACGCCGATCCAGTTTCCTTCATCGTCTTTCAAAGTCGCGATGAGATGGGTATCCTGCGTGCCGTCATCGCGAAGAACGGTGTCGGAGGCGGTCAGTTCGATTTTTGTCGGGGTCCGGACTTCGAGAATTCGGGCTCAGGATGATCCGGATGGAATTCATGGCGATACCAGTACCATTCTTTTAAAGGCAGTCGATAGTAGTCGACGATGCCCATATCGCCATAGCTTCTCGCAGCGACCGTTCCATGATGGAACATGCACCAGAGGGAAACGCCGCTTCGCCAGGCGTATTCGATCGGGCGATCGTTCTGGCTTTGTACATGATCGTAATGCGGTGCATAGGTGTCGCCCTGAGAGCGGTTAGCGGTATGCGAGCCGTATTCCGTAACCATGTTCGGTACGCCTGGATTCTGACAGGCGCCAATCGAAGCGCCGTCGCCGTTATAGCCGGCGACTTCAACGCCTTCAATTTTGTCATAGCCGTCGCGCTGCGTGCCGCCAAGGCCAACTGCACGGGTCGGATCGAGCTCTTTGCACTTTTTGGCCATGCGGGTAATCAGGGCGCGCTTTTTATCATTCGTGCTGGCGCCGGAGTCATCGTTTACACTCTGAAAGAACGTTTCGTTTCCCATGCTCCAGACCATGATGGACGGATGATTGCGGTGAATGCGAATCACTTCTTCCAGCATCTGCATGCAGGAGTCTTCAAACGCTGCCTGATCTTTTACATGTGTCGGGTAGCCGTTGGCGGTATAATCGGACGAACCTGGATTTTCCAGATTTCCTTCGCCGCCGGCGCCGCCGATAAACCAGAAGGCAGCTTCGGACCAGTAGGCAATTCCGAGTTCATCGCACGCCTGCGTATAGATAGGAGA
>NZ_JBKXLD010000097.1:0-8713 GCF_047010065.1 Allobaculum sp. | reverse complement strand
GGTCAGGCGGTTGTGGAGTCAGCGGAATCGTCGCGTTTGACGTAGGTCAGTAGAATATCATAGCCAAGAGTTTCAAGAATTTTGATGAACGTCTTGTTGATCAGGTTCTCGTTGTTTTTGATGATTCGGTTGGCGTAGGAAGGGGTGATTCCAATCGCCTGGGCCAGTTTGGCCTGCGTCATCTGAGCCTGTACAGCCTTCACTTTAATATCCAGCTCAAGGTTATTTTTCAGCATTCCATTCGTCTCCTTTCAATTGAGTTACAATGCAATCTTAGAGGGATTGGATTATTTTGTAAACAAAACCAAGAATCCCTTTTAAAAATGTTCGAAATAATCAAAAAAAACAGCATCCAGTCCAACTTTTAAACCTGTTTCTGAAAGAATCAGTTGATTAAGATGAAAGAAAACACAAAATAAGATATAAATATTAACATTTGCATTTACAGTAGAAACTTTAAAAAATATACGATCCCAATGATAAAACCGTATAAAGATAGCAGTGTCATTACAGGAGTCATCAATTTCGCAAAGATAAAGATAATTTATTTAGATATAGTTTTCTCATGAACAATGGAGTAGATAAATCAACAAAATGCGATTGGAAACCAATCCTAAAAAGATAAACGTAAAGCCATGAAAAAGCGCATGAAACCTGCGAAATTCGCAGAAACACATGCGCTTTCATATTTTTCAGAAATTAAGAAAGATTGGGATATCCCCGTCAGGACAGGCCGCCTTTTCCTGAAAAACTGCAGTTTTCAAAAATCGGATGGTCTTCAAAGAGACAATATGCCTCTGTCAAGTCTTAAATCTGTGCCTAGATCGAAACGGTGGCGTTTACGGCAGCGAGCGCCGGCAGTTTTGGTGTCTGCAGGTGCACGCCAAGGGTATGAGCGAGGACTTCTTCCACGCGGGAAACCGGGATGATTTCCAGAGCGTTTTTGACTTCTTCGTCCACCTCAGCCAGGTCGCGTACGTTGTCAGCCGGAATCAGCACTTTGCGAATGCCTGCACGCATGGCCCCGAACAGTTTTTCCTTCAGACCGCCGATCGGAAGCACTTCGCCGGAAAGCGAAAGTTCGCCCGTCATCGCGATGTGGGAATCGACCGGTTTGCCTAACGCCAGAGAAGCCAGAGCCGTCATGATCGTGATGCCGGCACTCGGTCCGTCTTTTGGCGTGGCGCCAGCCGGGAAGTGGATATGGATATCCTGTTTGGCAAATTCGAGCGTATCGAGCGGCAGATGGGATTTCAGTACGGAATAGGAAATCCGTGCCGATTCCTTCATGACATCGCCCAGCTGACCCGTCAGGATCATCTGGCCGCTGCCGGGCATCGAAGCCGCTTCAATGTAGAGCACTTCGCCGCCTACAGCCGTCCAGGCCAGACCCGTAACGACGCCGACTGGATTGCTTTCCTTCACTTTTTCGTGACGGACAGCGATCGGACCGAAAATGTCCGCCAGATCGTCTTTCGTTACGCGTACCGGTCCGGCGTTTTCCACCAGATCGACCGCTTTGACCCGGCAGATTTTCGCCAGCTGCTTTTTCAGACCGCGGCATCCGGCTTCCATCGTGTAGGAATTGATGATTTCACGGATCGCATCGTCTTCAATCTGAAGCTGAGACGCGTCGATGCCGTGTTCTTCCATCACTTCGCCAAGCAGATGGTCTTTGGCAATCACGAATTTTTCCGAAGGCGTGTAGCTCGAAAGGGAAATGACTTCCATACGGTCGAGCAGCGGTCCGGGGATCGTGTCGAGCGAGTTGGCGGTGGCAATGAACATGACATCGCTCAGATCGTAAGGCAGATCCAGGTAGTGATCGGTAAAGGTGTCGTTCTGTTCCGGGTCGAGTACTTCCAGCATGGCTGCCGAAGGATCGCCCGCAAAGCCGCCGGCCATCATCTTGTCGAGCTCGTCGAGAATCATTACCGGGTTGGTGGCTTTGGCGTTTTTCATCGCCTTGAGCACGCGGCCGCTCATGGCGCCGACGTACGTACGTCGATGACCGCGGATTTCGGATTCGTCACGGATGCCGCCTAAGGACAGACGGGTGTACGGACGATGGAGCGCCTTGGCGATGGATTTTCCCAGAGACGTTTTGCCGGTTCCGGGAGGACCAACGAGCAGAATGGCGCTGCCGCGGTTGGTCTTGCGCAGTTTCATGACCGCAAGGTGCTCGATAATGCGCTGTTTGACTTTTTCCATGCCTGCATGACGCTCATCGAGAATTTCGCGGGCTTTCTGCAGATCGGGTTCGAAGATTTCTTCCTTTTTCCAGGGAAGAGAGAGTGCAAACTCGAGGTAGTTCTTGAGCAGTTCGGCTTCTGCGGACTGCGGGTTGGTGCTTTCCAGGCGCGCAGCATCTTCGAGAAGCGCCTTCTGGTTTTCCTCGGACATGCCGGAAGCGGCAATGCGGGATTTGTAGTCGGAAGCTGGAGAGGTCTCGCCGGCTTCGTCGCTTTCATCGAGCTCGCTCTGGATGGCGTTCAGCTGACGGAGCAGAGCCTGACGGCGATAAAACTCGCTCGCTTCTCTGGACAGCTTCTCGTTCATTTCCATGTTGAGGGTAATTTCCTCTTTCTGGCGAAGGAGATAGTCGATGAAGCGAAGCGCGCGTTCCTTATCGGAATCCATGCAGATCAGCCCGTAGCATTCCGCCGTCGACATGTTGATGTACTGGGACAGGAAGGCGATCAGCTGGTTGAGAGAAGAGTATTCATTCACCCGGCGGGCCAGATGTCTTCCGCCCTGGAAGCCCGAGGAGACTTCCTTAACAAGTTCTTTGATATAGGAAACCATCTGTTTCCTGGATTTGTCGTCAAGATCATCGATGGCCGGAGCTTCGGTCCACTCGCAGAGGGGTCCGTCTGCGCTGCGCGAAACAATGCAGATACGCTTGAGCGCCTTGACCATCAGGACGTTTTCGTCTTCTTCCTTTTCGATCCCGGTCGCTTCGCAAAGCAGACCGTACGCGCGGAGATTGTCATTTCCCGGTCGAGCGAGATCGTCCTCACCGCTGAAAACTGCGAAGGGCTCCTGCAGGAGTCGTTCGATTTCGTTTTGCGGCAGATTTTTCAGCCGGAGGATTGTATCAGGCAGCATAAACGTGCCGGCAACTCGCAGAAAAGGTGATTCTGTTCTTTTGTCGTTCAATTTGTAAATCCTCACTTTCTAATGAGTAGACAGTATATATAACTGGTACGGAAAATGTAAATACTATCAAAAAACATACTAACAAAGTTATGTATACCATAGGAGCCGCCGTTCATGGTAAGATAGCCCACGAAAGGGGTGCACGATGCAGAAACTGATTATTTATAAAGATGATGAATGTTCGATGAAACGGGCATGCAAGGCGCTGGAGGGAAAATGGAAAATCCCTGTGATCTACGTTCTGTGTGTCAACGGAACCCTGCGCTACAGTCAGCTTCGCCAGGCGTTAGGCATAACCAACGTCATGCTTTCCAATACCCTGAAAGATCTGGAAGAGGAAGGCCTGATCGAACGCAATGCCTACAACGAAATCCCGCCCCGTGTTGATTATTCTCTGAGCGAACTTTCTCGCGAGCTCGTTCCCGTCCTTCTTTCTTTCTCCCACTGGGGACAGAAGCTGATGGAATGCGATCTGGATTCCGAGGACGAGTGCGATCTTCTCTAAAGCCTGCCCAGCCATTCCTATTTGTTCAACTTGCCTGTATTCCAAAGGGGTCGAATACTCTGGACGTCTCGAACGGACGTCTTTTTTTCATGGAAAGATGAACGGAGCGGGCTGCTGAAATTTCAAAAAAGCGACCGGTCAGAGAGACAGAAATCTCAAAAAACAAAAAATTCAAAAAGCGAGAAATCCAGAACGGCAGAGGAAAAGGAAAAGGAAGGTACTCCCTTCAGACGGCTCATAGAAAAACCGTGAATCCAAAGGTCGATTCACGGCATGCGCGCATCCAGAGGGATGGACAGTCCGGGCCAGAATAGAGGATACGATGAGCACAAACCCTCTGCTGTACGAACCGGAACAATCTCAGACGCAGAAATCCTGATAGAAAGAGAAAAAATTAAGAAATCTGAAGAATCAGAAAAAGGGCACTCGCCAGAAGGTGCTTTGGAAGGTCCGTGACTGTTCGGATCTGCACGCGGGCAAGAATTCCAAAAAAATATAGATAACGGATATAAAGCCTGTATACATCCGATCGGATTCTTTACTGAAATCATTTCTTTTGTTCACCGGAGTCTGGTGGGAAAACCCCGCGAGCCGCTGTCATATTGAAAAAAGTCCGGCATTCCGCCGGGGGTGAAAGAAAGAAGCCGATATAATCCAAGTATAAAGATCCCATAAAAGAACGGAATTATGGAAAAGCGTGACAGACACCGATGAACACCGCTTTTTCCAGATTTCGCCAGACCGGGATGAAAGGAGTTTCGTATGAACAAGTCTTCTTTTGGATGGTATCGCGTGCTCTATATTATTCTTTCCATTCTTTACATGTTTGCGGGCATGATGCTCATCACCTATCCGGGAATGTTTGCTGGATCCATGATTTACATGATCGGTTTCCTGGCCATCCTGTATGGATGCATTCTGATCGCTTCCTATTTCATGGCCGTCAATTTCAAGCTTCCCTTTACGCTCATTGCCGGCGGCGTTCTGATTCTGCTTGGCATTCTGATTTGCTGCAATCTGTTTGAAGCGTCGATCGCGTTAGGCGTTATCGCCGCCATCGGTTTCATGGTTGTCGGCGCCTTTAAGATTTATCAGGCCGTATTTGTTAAGAACATCGGCATTTCCAGCTGGTGGTCCATTCTGCTTCTCGGTATCTGCAACCTGATCATCGGTCTGATTCTGATTTTCAATTTGAACGATTCCGGAACTCTGATCACCGTTCTGATTGGTACCAACCTGTTAGTCAACGGCGTATCCGACCTGATGCTTGGCATCATGGCTTTCTAGTTCCGTTCGTTATACCCGTTTTACCCCTTTCTATATTTTCTCCTCTCCAGTAGTTTGAGGCGTTTCCTCCTTTCTCTTGGGCAGCCGGTATGTGCAGACCGGCTGCCTTTTTATAGTTCGGGCACCACAGCCCGCAGAAAAAATGGCCAATGCTAGTCTGAAGACAGAATCAGTTACAGGCTTCGGCAAGCCGGTATGTAAAGCCGGAAAAGCGGATCGAAGAGAATTTCTTCTTACTCAAGGTGTTTCAAAAAGAATTCCCGCCGCGATCTGTTCGAACGCCGAAGCAGAAAGGAAGCACGAATATGGAAGAAGCCATGATGGACCCTTCTCGAGTCATTTATCAGACAAATGCGGACAATACAGCCCGTTATGTCATTGGAGAAAAAGGGGACAACCCTCTGATTGTAATGAGCATCAACCCGTCGCACGGAACGCCAGAACGCACGACCCCGACACTTGGCACCATCCGTCACATCGCTCAGGCGTACGGCTATGACGGCTGGATTGTTCTCTGCCTGTATCCGCAGCGCGCAACGCATCTTGACGAACTGGACGAAGTTGCCAATCCGCAGTGGATCGCCGAAAACGATAAAGTTATCGCCGACATTTTCTCGCAGTATCCCAATCACAGGATCTGGGCAGCCTGGGGCACACACTACAAAATGAGAAGCTATTTCCCGGAATGCCTCTCCAACATTCTTAAGATCGCCGATCAGTACGGCATGAGCTGGATGCATTATGGAACGCTCGATGAAGACGGAACTCCGCGCTATTGCCTCTATCTGGAAAACGGAGAAGGCTGGGCGCCCTTTGATGCACAGGCGTTCCTGAACCGCACATTCTAAAATCAGGCTCTAAACGCCAGTACCAGATTCAGAAACCAAATTAAAAACACCAAATATTTCGCATGAAAAACGGATGCCGCACAAACGCAAAGCGGCATCCGTTTTCTGTTTCCGGCGCGCCTGAACCGATTCCGACCGTTCTGTCGAGGGATCGTCTTTGAACCGGGAATCTGTAAGCGCACCGTAAGACAGTGAGAATAGAATTCCAGAGCAGAGATCTTTATAATTTTTTCAGCGCATCCATTTTTTGTTGATGAATCCGCACGAAAGAGCAGACAGAAAATGTACAGACAGGAGAAAAAGACGCATGGCAGATCCAAGAAAAACGACCCGCAAGCCGGGAAAGAAAAAGAAAAAAAGCAAAATTCATAAAGGCCGTCTGGCGATTCTCATTGCTGCGTTTGCTCTGGTAATCGCCGCAGCTGGTGCCGGCGTATATGGGCTTGGACGTCTGATTTTTTCTTCTTTTCAGAGCGAAACACGAAGTACCGATGTCAACGGGGCCATTCTTCCTTTTGAAAACCATGCGCCGACCACAAAAAATTCTCTCGTGTTTACCGGCGCAGGGGACAATCTTCTGCACGATCGTCTGTACACCACATTTGAAGAAAAATACGGAAACCGCCAATTCCTGAAACAGTACGATGCGCTCGTTCCGTATCTGGAAAAAAGCAATCTCAACTACATCAATCTGGAGACGCTTCTGGCCGGCGACGCCTACGGGTTCAGCGGGTATCCAGCGTTTAACGGTCCAAGCGAATACTTTGACGCGCTGGCGAAAGCCGGTTTCAACTGGATTTCCGCTGCGTCCAACCACACCCTCGACATGGGCGATCAGGCGGTAAAGGATGAACTCGCCTACGCCAGAGAACATGTCCCCAATGTCAGCGTCACCGGCATTCACGATTCGCAGGAAAACGCGGACACCCCGGTTGTACGCGAAATTAACGGGATCAAAGTCGGTCTGGCTACATTTACCTTCGGTCAGAACGCCAACGCGTGGCCGGCAGACGGCTGGCTGATCGACGCCTATCGGAATCCGGATTATTCCATTAACTACGATCTGCTTGATGCGCGGCTGGACGCGCTCAACGCAGCCAGCGACGTTCAGATTATTTCCGTTCACTGGGGAACGGAATACGAAACCGTTCCGAATGAAGAACAGAAAACGCTGGCGGCTTACTTCCATTCCAAAGGTGTAGAAGCGGTCATCGGAACTCATCCCCATGTGATTCAGCCTGTGGAAATGATTCATGACGAAAATCAGGAAACCCTCGTCTACTATTCGCTGGGCAACCTGCTTTCCGGTCAGGATACCAATGACCGAATGGTCGGCGGCATGGCCAGTTTCCAGCTCAATTACGATCCAGAAACCCAGAAAGCTTCGTTTGAAGACGTTCGCTTTATTCCGACCGTTACCCTCATCAACGACGCTGCCGATGAATTTGGTGTTACCGTCTACGACGATTACACCGATGAGCAGGGTGCAACGCATTACATCACGACTCAGAAAGGTCTGGATATGTCCAAAGCCTGGATTACGGACTACGTTCACTCGGTAATGGGCGAATCGACTGAAGACTATACCATCTGCATCGATACGGATCCTGCATGGAGTTCCGAACAGAAAAGTTCCGGGCAATAAGCCCGGCTTTTCACTCTCTGCAGGCCAAACCTGCTGCTATTGATGAATCCATCAAAGGAAAATCCAAACCATTTAAAACGCACAACCCTTAGAAAGTGAGAAAGCCGCTATGCCCGAAACCCGACCAACTCCCGCTAAAAAGCACGCTTCTCCTTCTCCTGCAAAAGCTGCCGGAGCACCTAAAGCGAAAAAGACACAAAAGAAGAAAAAACTCAGAACGGATCGCATTCTGATTCTCGTACTGGCCGCCTGCGTGCTTGTCGGCCTTTGCGGCTGGGGAATTTATGCCCTGACCAGAACGTTCTCTGGACAGGACCAGGAAACCGAACAGCAGCTCCCTGCGGTTTCTGCGGAAGAAATTGAAGCGATTCAAAAGCCAGAAGCCATTTCTCAGGAAACGTTTGATGCGCTCAAAACGCAGGCGCTATCGGATCCTGAGTCCCTGCCTTCCCGCCATGCCGCAAATCTGCTGGGTCATATTGAGGAATACGACGAAGACATTCTCGCCTTCTATTTGCGCGATGATGACCGCTATGAATTCGTAAGCCAGTGGCCAGACCGGGAAAACCTGCAGACTCCTGTGGCATCCCTTGAAGAAAGCCTTGAGACGGTTCCCGCCCTTTTACAGTGGGATCTGCGCTGGGGCTATCAGCCGTATGGCGATTCCATGATTTATGCGGCCGGCTGCGCGCCGACGACGATGTCGATGGTCGCTTCCTATCTCAATCAGGACGAGACGCTGACCCCAAGAAAAATTGCGGACTGGGCGGATGCGAGCGGTCAGTATTCGCCCGGTCAGGGCACGCTGTACACGTTCTTTACCGATGCGGCTGCCGAGTATGGACTGAACGTAGAATCCATTCCGGTGGATTCGGCTTCCATTGAAGACGCAGCGGCGCAGGGAAAAATCATGATTTTCCATCTGCTTCCCGGAACGTTTACCACGTTTGGACATTTTGTGGTCGTACCGGGCGTCGAAAACGGACGGCTGAAAATCAACGATCCCAATTCCATCGAACGCTCTTCCCACCTCTGGGATTACAGCCAGGTACTTCCGGAAACGGCGGCAATCTGGGCGTATTCCAAAGCGGAGTAGACACAACGAAAGACAGAGCGGCAGCACAAAGATAAACGAAAACGGTCTCTGCAGAGCCCGGGCGAGTGATCGCCATGGCCTGCAGGGACCGTTTCTCTTTTTGAAATGCGGTGTGACGAAACGTAAGCGTCAAATAAAAGACGGGTATTTTCTCGACCGCCTCCTTGGGATAA
>NZ_JBKXLD010000096.1:0-8807 GCF_047010065.1 Allobaculum sp. | reverse complement strand
ATGGTTCACCATTCAGCTGAAGGCTCAGCAGTGTACCAGGGGGCAACCCTCTGTAGGGGTACACTTCATCTGCCATACCCATTACTGGGAGGGCAAAAACGTAAAGATTGTTCAGTATCTTATGGGTCATAAGAACGCTGCAACAACCCTAAACGTGTATTCCCATATTATGTTACAAGACGTAAAAGACGCCATTTTGTAGAAATCAATGGTTGAAAAACGCTTTACATAAAGCAGATATAGACACGTAACATAATATAGATTATACGAAGTTGTTGATGTGTGATGTTACATCTCCTTATATACGACAATACCCGTCAGGATCCCCTTCTGACGGGTATTTCAGTATCTTTTCCATAGTAATTCGTAGATGGAGGCCCATCCCGTTTATAGATTCATTCCTTTTCCAGCAGAAACGACAGCAGTTCCTGAAACCGAATGCCTTCGGGCAGTTCTGCCTGCGGATCGAGTGTCATCATGACGCGATCGCAGTTGTCATCCAGGCTTTCGAGAGCTTTCAGCTTTTCTTCAAAGAGTTCGGTTTCATGAACCGATGCTAGCAGCTGCCAGCACGTTCTCATTCCATCTTTCTCAGTGACAAAGTCGATAATGGAATGTCGGTTCCTTCCGGTCATGACCGAATAGCCTCTTCGACGGAATTCGAGCCATACGATATTTTCCAGAACGCCCTGCGGTGAAACCTGTCCATCGCTGAGCAGACTGCTCAGCAGTCCAGTATCCGCAAAGTAATATTTTCTTTCCCGTTCGAAGATCTGATTGTTCAGTAGATTGCGGCATTTTACAACGTTGATCAAATAGGAATTTTGTAAGGCTTCCATATAGGCATTCACTGTGTTTACGGAAGCTTTTTTGACTCTCGTTCTCAGCAGGTGACTTGTCCCCCGCCCTGAGATGTATTCTCCCGACTGGCTGGCCATATAGACGGTCAGCTGCTGCATGAGTTCTACATCCGCATAGCGCAGATTTTCGACTAAGGAATGCAGAAGAATGGAGTCATACAGATTTTCGAGAACATCCTGGCGCTCTTTTGCGGAAACAGAAAGCGCAAGCGGCAGTCCGCCCTGTTCCATATAGTCCAGAAACAGCTCGGACAGACTTTCCCTTCTTCCCTCGCAGTATTCCTTAAAGGAAAGCGGAAAGAGTTTAATCGTCTCGATCTGATCGCGCAGCGGTGAACCTTCCCTCTCCGGCAGCACATCAGCCTGTGAAGTCAGAACAAAGAGATCGAGATCTGACCAGTGGAGCAGTCCAGCCAGCGCATACTCCAGATCTTCTACAGCATCTGGTTCATTGATCAGAATTGCTGTCCGGCTCCAGGGCCGATACTCACCGATTTTATGGATTATATATTCATACAGGTCCAAAGCCGTTTTTGGCAGTGTATTGGCGGGTCCGGAATAGTCGAGTTCAATCCATCCATTCGGATAAATGGAATGGTCTTTACAGTAAGCCTGGTACTGTTGGATTACATATCTTTTTCCGACCGAACGAAGACCGCAGAGTTTACTGATCTTTCGACTCTGAGAAGCGTCCATCAGCCGTTTGAAAACCGCTTCGGTTCGATGATCTGGCATACTTTCAACCTCCTGAAGAATGTGAATCCCCTTTTGTTCAGGATACCATTGAATCCGCTTTCTCATACCCTTCTAAGGGAAAAGAAATGCAGAAAATCATAACGCGAGCAGCTTATACAAGATTCATTTTATTGAAATATAAAAACAACGAACGCAAAGATGGAACAGTTCGCCGGTTTCAGCATGATGAAAGTAAATGGTTTTTGGGGTACTTCGGTCGTTAAGGCTTCTTCCCTTTTCTGTACGGAGGAATTTTGGAGACTCTCTTTCTTTTTGTTTGACTATTAATAAATAAATTTCATTTTATCCTGGAATTATTTTCAACATTCAGTTAAATGAAAAAAATGGCAGAACAAAAAAGTCCTGCTCATTCCCTTGTTTACGCGCTCGCCAATTAGAAAAGCAGGACGACGATCAGCGTTCCAATCAGCAGGAACAGGCAGATCTTTTTCAGGGTTCGAATCGGATGAAAAATAAAGGAGAAAAGAAACAGAAACGCCAGAATGACGTACCAGAGCCAGATGAAGGACAAAAGTGTAAACATATGCGTACCTCTCTTTGCCTCGAACTATACGCTTTGATTCTGAATATCGAATTAGAATTTTCTAAATATCCAAAATGGATTCCGTAATCCGTACAGAGATCAGTATTCAAGAGGATCTGGATCGATTGACAGTTCCTGCATGACGTTTTGAAGTCTTACTACGCGTTCCGGCGGTATGACTCCGCCAGGATTGCTTGACCACCCGGCCAGACAGTCCGCATCTTTCAGAGCTTCAGCCAGAGGACTGTCGACATTGAGCTTATTGGAGTGGACTTCAATCGCCGATGCGATTTCCTCGATTTCTTCCGGCGTAAACCGGTCCAGTCCTGCAAGCAGCTTTCGCGCAGCGGCAGCCCCAGAGCGAGCATGGGAACGGGATGGCTGATTCTCCAGAAATTTTCCAATATCGTGCAACACGGCCGCAATTTTCCCAGGCTCTGGATCCAGATTTCTCTTTTTGCACAAAATAGACATATAGGCATCGACCATGGATGTGTGACTCAGCGCAAATGCGCGAAGAACCGGATTATAAATTTGGGCAAATGCCGCATACACTTCGTCCCGTACAAGCGGATATCGATCAAAGGTTCTGTATTTTTGGTTTGAATTCATTCTCATTTTTCCTGCCTTTGTCCTCATTCTAACGAGATTTCCACTCGATGGGCAGAGCGACGACAGAGTCTTATTTGTATACCTGCATCCATTTACCCCTGAATTTTGAGTACTTTTCACAACGTCTAAACTGACAGGTGCTCGAATATCCTGAATGTCAGAATACCCTGAACAATTTATAAGGAGCTCACCGTATGAACACTTCAAAATTTCAATGGCTTAATTTGTCCGACGAAGATCTGACAGACCCTTCCCTTTCCATGGAAGATCTTTTAGGTTTTTCCATACATCTTTATCATTATCCGAAAGAACTGCATCCGATTGAGACGATGTACGACTGCTGGGAGAACCTGAAGCATCGAGATAAAGAGACGTTTGGCTTGTTGGAGCGGATGCACGCTATACAGACTGGCTGGTACCTTGCCTACTCTTTTTACAGACTCAGCGATATTGATCATGCCAAAGAAGCCTGCCAGTATGCGTACAGCCTGACCGATACAGATCTGCTTGCCGGAGACCGAATCAGCTCACTGCTTCTTTCTGCAGTGATTTCCTCCTTTTGTCAGGAAGCAGCCCAAACAGAAAAGAGTCTGGAGGAGGTCCGATACCTGCTTTCCCAGCGATCCGATAAAGTGGATGGTCTGAATTTCGAATACGAGGTCGTCGCTATGCGTTTTGCGCTCAGTCAAAATGATCTTCCAGCGGCTCAGAAACATGAAAAAAATGCGCTTAGCATTGATGATCCAAAACTGTTTCCGTCTTACCAGGATGCTTCTGAATCTTTTGTGCCCGGCTGGCGGATTTCCAATCTCGACTGCGGCGAATTGCGATACGCGACGAGCCTGCTTGCCTTTAAACAGGGTGAACTGGATAAAGCGCTTGGCGAATCTTCCAGGCATTCGATGCCTGTCCAAACGCTCTAGAATACTGTTTTTCCTTCCTATAAATATTGCTCATCAGAAAGCCGTTCAATCGTTCCGGGAAAGCTATTCCATTCGACTTAAGCATTACGGTTCGAGGTATCTGCTGACCTGCAGCTCTTACCAGAACTTAATCAAAGCCGGACTTGCGTCGATTTCTTCAAAGAACAGGACGCTGGATGATGAAGAAGTGATCGCCTACAAAACGATGTATGCAGAGCTTTTGACGAACCTCCACGCGATGGAAGGTGATCAGGCTCGCTTTCGGGAAAATCTGGCGCGGCTGGACTACTCGAACTTTCTGACCTCGATTCACGAAGAAGACGAGGCTCTGGTTCTTCTTGAGGAATTGCTGAAATGCTTTGAAGATACCCAAAACTGGTACTATGTCGTCATTGTTTACAAAAACCGCGCTCTTCTTCCTGGTCGGACGATCCAGGAGGTACAAGAGGACATTGAACAGGCTTTGGATCTGATCGAAACCCGATGCAAAGGATCTCACTCCCTGAAGCAGACGCTTCTGGATCTCTCCAGTACCTATATGAAAATGCCTGAGTAATTCAATTTGCGGTTGGAAGTTCCTTTCCATTTTGCTTATACGCAGAGCCTTTCTCTTTCGCCGGCAGATTGGTGTCCAGGAATTCCCTCTTTTTCAAAGAACCTGACTCCCCTTCTGGCATTAAAAAAGCTTCCTGTATTGAGAATAGACAGCGGATCTGTCTGGTTCTTCAATCAGGAAGCTTTTCATATGCCTGTTTCTCTTTTCTTAAAATCTGTCTATTTCTGGTCTTTGTTTTTAAGCCGGGAGCGTCCCGCTAAGAGCACAGCCAGCGCAAAGGCGAAGACAAAGAGCGAAATATACTGTGATGTGGAAAGACCGTTTACGACACCGCGAACCATATCGCCGCGGACGAATTCAATCGCAAGACGTCCGGCGGAGTAAGCGATCAGATAGGCTGCACCGACTTCTCCGTTGAACTTTTTCTTCTTCGAAAACCATTCGAGAAAGAGATAAAGTCCAAAGTCGAACACGGACATGACAATCTGTGACGGAAAAAGCGGAACGCCCGCCGGTGCTTCGGATCCTTCCGGGAACACGATGCCAAAACCGTTTGTCATTTCAATGCCATAGCAGCAGCCGGCAAGCAGACAGCCAATACGGCCAAAGGCCTGAGCTAAAGCGACTTCCGGAATGATCAGGTCAAACCATTCCCAGAAATTCATGGCATGCAGCTTGCAGTAGTACCAGCCGCTGATAAGACCGCCGATAATGCCGCCGTAAACGACCCAGCCGGAACCCAGATCGGTAAAAATCGTTGGGTCTGTAGCCATATCGGGAATACGGGTAATCCAGTAAAGGACTTTGGCGCCGAGCGCACCGCCAGCCAGTACCGTAAAGACCAGCCATTCCAGCCGCCTGGGATCATACCCTTTCGCTTTGACTTTCTTTTCAGCCAGTGAATAGGCGACCAGAATGCCGATCGCAATCATCAGTCCATAGGAATAGACGTGAAGAGAGCCAATCGAGAAAAGAATCGGATACATAAATTCCTCCTTCTTGTTTCGTTCTGTATTGCTAGTTCAAATCTTTGTCCGTTCTGAACCGTTCCCTGCTCGAAGAGAAGAAATGAAAAGACGGTCAAAACCGACACGTGCTCTATTGTATCGGGCCTGGATCAGGAAGAGCAATGAATGGGTCCGGATTGTCGAATCGTCTAAATCCATACCGTATTTGAAACCCATTCCGATACGATTATTTCTTTTCCGGCGCTCTTCTCAGCGTAATCAAAAGCAGCTGCGGACGATTATACAGACGCGGGATAATCATCTGATCGCCCAGTCCCCGGCTTTCGATCATTTTCATGCCATCGGGCTGTTCGAATAAGCCGCTGTCGTATTTGGGAAAGAAGCGGGAGCCGTTTCCATCGTTTGGCTGCAGAAACCCTTTTCCAAACAGTCGGATATGTCCGCCATGGATATGTCCGCTGAAAACCAGATCGGCCTGCGTCTTCTCCAGATAATCAAACAGATCTGCACGATGAAATAACAGAAGACGACAGGCTTTCTTTTCAGGAAGCTTTCCGATGTCTTCATTCAACTGTTCAAGACGCCGATCAAAAGACCAGCGGTAATGAAAATCGGGATCCTGAATGCCCGCGATTTCCAGCGGCTGTCCTTCTTTATACAGAGTCATCACATCGTGATCGAGCAGCGTTATGCCAAGCTGATCCAGATTGGCGGCCCGTTTTTTCCATTGGCCGCTGTAATATTCGTGATTGCCGCTGACCATATAGACCGGGGCGATTTTTGAAAGGCTGGAAAGAACTTTATTGGTCGTATCCGCATGCTGGACACCATCATACACATCCCCCGTCGCAAAAATGAGTTCGGGATGATCGTTCTCAATCGCTTCCATCATGCCTTTGGGATTGTTTCCGTGCAGATCCGAAACATGAGCGATTTTCACGCCGTCCCAGGCTTCTGGCAGATCGGAAAGTTCGATCGTCATCCCACTCACTTCCAGGTCGTTTCGAAACGCCCCGCTCGAAAACAGAATTCCAATCAGAATCGCCAGTGCACATATAAAAATCAGAAAAATTCGCAATCCATTCGAAAAATTCATGGTATCAGTATACCAATTTCTCCGATTCGAATCGTTTATGGACCGTCCTTCGCAGGCAGATAAAAAGCCGCCTGTGCATGTGCGCACGGACGGCTTATTCGGCATATTGGGTATACGCAATTCTGTAGAGTTTGCGAATCTGCTTATTTAGCGTTCTGTACCGGGATGTTCAGATCACGAACCACTGGATAAACGATCAGCTTATCGCCTTCGAGATCTTCGTTATGCATATCGACGGCAGTAATGTTCTGGTTCCAGTAGGTCGTATAATAGAAACGGCCAGTTTCGAGGTTTGCGCCGCAGGTATAAAGGGTAACTTCGTATTCACCCTTTTTAACCTGATCGCAGCCACTGGTCTGATACACGCTGTAAAGGATATGGAAGAATTCCTGGATATTGGCTTCTTCGGTATTCTTTTCGATATTCGAATTCAGACGTGTAAAGGCAACGCGGACAAAACGGGAAATGGAATCCAGACCGCCAGGCAGTCCAGCCGATCCCATGCCGGCACCGAGTTTAACGAAATCCGGGAAATTCGGAGAGAAACGAGTGGAATCGAATCCGCGGATGGCGTTGGATACGTTGCAGTAGTAAAGCAGATTTTTCTTGTGGAACGGGAATTCCGGTTCGTTGGTCAGAACGTTATACGGGTTGTCGTAAACTTTCAGACCGCGTTCTTTGGTCTGTTCGACAACGATCGTCCGTTTGGCATCGGAAATGATCCAGTGCAGCGGGCTTGGCGGGAATTTTTCCGAGAAACCGGTATTGCAGATGTTGATTTTCTTGAATTCTTCTTCGGCTTCATCGACGCTGGAGCATTTGCCCAGGATATAAGGGATCAGCTCGAACGAAGCGATGTTCAGCTTGTCTTCCATGACTGGGAAATAATGGCAGCTGGTCCAGAAAGCCAGACCGGCCATGCCCAGTCCTTTATCGTTGATTCCCTCGAAGTACAGAGGGTAGTTATCAATCGGCATAGCCATACCGATAATAGCGTTATGGCTTTCCATGGCGTCGGTGTGACGGAATTTAAAGGGGACGTTGTGCGGTGTGATGACGACATCGACTGGATAATCGATTTCCAGATCCAGGTTGCGTCCGAAGTAGTGGCTGTTTCCATTGGAATAGGAAAGACCTGTACACATTAAGCGAGTACCTCCTGATCATACGTATCTTTTTTGCTTTGTACGATCTTTAATTACAGTCTTCATTATAAAGTTCCGCTTTTCGGATGATCCCTCCAATGACCGAAATACAGCGGCCTCTTCCCTTTCTCTGTTATGTCTGCAATCTGAGTATTGTTGAATCTTCCAAAGCGTCTGGAATCGCTTTCAGGTCGTCTATACTGAAAACAGACAGACCGATCCGACAATATTCGGGCAATTTTCGCGATCAGCCTGGAGAAGAAAGAGAGAAAAGTATTCAGAAGGTATGGATGTATCTCCTTTCTGTCCTTACGTTTCTGAGCCTTATGGCGCCTCCTGCCCTGCTGCAGGCAAAAGAAGCCATTGATCCCCCGGCCCAGACCAGCGTACGCAAAGAGGAAAACTTCAACCGCGGCTGGAAGTTTGTCCGCAGAGATGAACCGCAGGCGTACCAGAGCGATTTTAACGACGCGAACTGGTATAACGTCAGCCTGCCGCACGATTTCAGCATTCCCTATTTCATGGAACAGAAGTTTTACACTGGCATCGGCTGGTATCGAAAGACATTCGAAGTCAGTGCCGAATCGCTTCAGAACAAAATCAAGATCGATTTTGACGGTGTCTTCCACACCATCGATCTGTACGTCAACGGCGATAAAGTCGGCAGTCATCAAGGCGGCTATACCGGCTTTGAATTCGACTTGAGCGAGTATCTGCACGAAGGAACGAACGTCCTCGCCGCAAAAGTTGACAACACCTGGAATCCGCAGCTTGCTCCGCGTGCTGGCGACCATAATTTCACCGGCGGTATTTACCGCGATGTAAAGCTGATTTATGAAAACCCGGTTCATGTCGCCTGGTACGGTACGTTTGTACAGACGCCAAACGTATCCAGATCGTCTTCCGATGTGCGCATGCAGGCGGAGGTAGAAAACCAGAACGAAACGGCTGCCGAGGTTCGTGTACGCCATACACTGCTGGACGCCAACGGCCAAGCCGTCGCTCAGTTTTCTTCCAGCCCCAAAACGATTGAAGCTGGACAGAGCGCCATCTTTGATGACACGTATACTGGAATTTCCAAGCCTCATCTGTGGAGCATGGCCGATCCCTACCTTTATACGGTCGTTACCCAAGTCTACAGTGCAGACTCGCTGGTCGACTCCGTTCAGACGAGCATGGGCTTTCGCTGGTGCGAATGGACAGCCAATCAGGGCTTTTTCCTGAATGGCGAACACGTCTGGCTCAACGGCGTAAACGCCCATCAGGATCACGCCGGCTGGTGCAATGCCGTCAGCGATTCGGCTCTGGTTCGTGACGTTCAAATGGTCAAGGACGGCGGATTCAACTTTATCCGCGGCAGTCATTATC
>NZ_JBKXLD010000095.1:0-8847 GCF_047010065.1 Allobaculum sp. | reverse complement strand
GTTCGAACGCGCTGGCCAGACAGTTCTTTTCGAACTGGGCAATGGAGAGCGCACCGGATTTCACCTGGAAAAAAGCCGGACGCGAGGCGATTTCCCGAATCATCTATTTATGGATTGAGCTCAAGAAGACATTCAAACGGCAGTAACAAGGAAAGGACAGAATCCTCTCTTCCTGCTGCCTTCCGATCGTTCACCCTCTACGCAAAAACGGGCCGCACGGCCCGTTTTCTTATATGTATTGGCTGTGGTTGTCTGTAATGGTGATCTGTATAGAAATCTGTACAGAGATTTGTGCATCGCGTCTTTTAAAAAGAAAGAAGAGCGGTCGGATTCGGTTCTGACACTGGAATCTATTTCGCGTTTCGCAGAGCTTTCCATTCTTCCCTTGTCATGCGGTTGATCACTTCATCACGGAATTCGCCAAGCAGCAGTACAAGGACATGCTCTTCCGTTTTGAAAAAGCAAAAGCCAAGTTTGGCCTGTGCTCTGGCGGATTTGGAATTGCCGGTATAATGCGCGCACCAGATCTGATCGAGCCACAGATCTTCAAAGCCATAATCGATCAGCATGTTTGCCGCTTCTTCCACATAGCCATGGCCCCAGTATGGCTTGCCGATCCAGAAGCCCAGTTCCTTGTCGTATGGGGATGCCCCCTCACGCTGTTTCAGCTTGGGCACCATCAGAGATATGGCGCCGATTGGCGTCGACGTTTCTTTTAGGCAGATCGCAAAATCCAGCGGATTACTCAGCACACTTTCGATAATCTGCCGGCTCTCCTCTTCGCTTTGGTGAACGGGCCAGCCGGCGGCCGGTCCGACATCCGGATCATTTGCGAGTTCGTATAATACCTGAGCGTCCTCGGCTTTCCAGGGACGCAAAATCAGTCGTTCACTCTGAAATTCCATTGTCTTTCTCCTTTCTCAAGTGCGTTCTTCGCCGCCGTTTCGACCCGTTGGCTTCGAGCTGTTTCTGGAACGAAAAAGATGTCGAAGCATTTCTGGTCAGCGGAGCAAAGCGAAGTTTGATTTCTACCTTAGCAGGGCGTTTGAAAAGCGAAAAGCGGCCGCTTGAAATTCCATGAAAAAAGCAGAGTTCGAACGCACGGCGGATGCGTCCAAACTCTGCCGTTTTATTTTGTTTTGATGTATGGGTCTGCTCTATCGGCTAAAGCATTTTCCTTCAGAGTCGGGATTGACTACTCGAAGTTTTCGAGACCGTACCAGGCGATGCCTTCACCTCTCCAGCCAAGTTCAATCAGGTATGTATGTTCCTTGAAGTTGGTTGTGAAGTTGTGGTTTGCACTCTTGGCGTTCGGGTTGTATTCACGCCATACTTCTACGGCCTTGTTGTCATCGGAATACCAGCCGATGCCTTCGTCTTTCCATCCCTGGTCAACCAGGTAGTTTTTCTCGCGTTCACTCAGTGTGTAGAGGTGATCGCCGGCATTCGGGTTGTATACGCGGTAAACCGGAGTATTGGATTTCTTCGGAGCGATCCAGCCGACTCCTTCACTCTTCCAGCCGACTTTCGCAAGGTAGTCGCGTTCTCTGGAGCTGCTGGTGTAGAAGTGTTCGCCGGAATTCGGGTTGTAAAGACGGTACATTTCCATCCGGTTGGCATCGGATTTGGACTGGTAAGTCAGACCGGAACCGCGCGGATAAACGACATCGGTTGTGGAATACATGCCAGTTGCATCATCATACTTGTAAACGTTGACTGGGAGCTGTCCGCTGGCACCAAAGGTCCCAAGTGCAACTTCCATACCGGCCAGGATGTTTGGTCCATAGGCTTCGTTAGCACCGGTTGCGCCGCCGATGATGGCTTCGGTCGGGTCAACTCCGGTACCCTTGTTGCCGTAAACGGCCATGACTGCCTGAGCATCTGGATACCACTGGGTATCATATGGTTTGTCCGCAGACATGATGATAGCCTTTTTGCCTTTTTCCCTCGCGTATTTCACGATTTCATTTGGTATTTTGCTCGACCAGTGCCTGCCGCCCATGCGGGCTGCGCTGGAAACTTCGGTAACGGCCATTACATAATCGGCCGCATCAATTTTTGCTTTTTGTTCGTCGGTCAGTTCAGCCTGGCCTGTGTATACGAAATAATCCAGTTTCGCACCGTTTTCTACGGTATCGGCATCTTTGCCGCGGTTCCAGGCGAGGGAGATCAGGCCAGGTTCGTTGGAATAAGGAGTAGCTACGAGAACGGTTGTGTCCTTAGTAACTTCCATTGGCAGAACGTTGTCTTCGTTGCGGGTAACGGTAACGCCGCGGGCAGCGATTTCACGTTCAGCCTGTTTGTTTTCGGCGCAGCCGACAACTTCTTTGGCTTCATCGATGGAATAGTCATTTTCGTTCCAGTCCAGAATGCCTTTGCGGGCTTTCAGGGTCAGGATACGGGTGCAGGCGTCATTCAGACGTTCCTGAGTAAGCTTGCCGTTGGCAACTTCCTGTTCGCAGTAGTTGATGACCGCGTCGAGATCTTTCAGGTCGTCCTTGCAGTACAGAACGGTTGGCATGCAGATCAGGTCGGCGCCGGCTTCCATGGCTACAGCAACACGCTGCGGCTGGGACCAGACTTTGGCAACACCTTCCATGTTCATGGCGTCGGTGCTGACTACGCCTTCAAAGCCCATTTCGCCTTTGAGCAGGTCAGTGATAATTTTCTTGGACAGAGTCGCCGGGAGCTGTTCTTCCTGGTTTGTCAGATCCGAGTGAAGCGTTGTATTGTCGAGAGCCGGATACAGGATATGTGCGGTCATGATCATTTCGATGCCTTCGTTGATCGCTACTGTATACGGTTTCAGCTCGTTGTTTTTGATTTCCTCGACCGTCTTGTCTACGATCGGCAGGCCATAGTGGGAGTCTGTCGCCACATCGCCATGACCTGGGAAGTGTTTGGCACAGCCGATTACGTTGTATTCAGAAAGGCCAGCAATTTCGGCAGAAGCCATAAGACCAACCTGTTCCGGATCATCGCCAAAAGAACGAAGACCGATAACCGGGTTGTTCGGGTTGTTGTTGACATCGACTACCGGTGCGAGGTCGGTGTTGATACCGAGTACGGAAAGTTCAGAACCGATGATTTCGCCGATTTTCTTTGCATCATCGGTATTGAAGGTAGCGCCGACAGCCATGTTGCCTGGCAGAGCTGTACCGGTGCCCAGACGGGAAACAGAGCCGCCTTCCTGATCAACGGAAATCAGAAGCGGAAGTCCGCCGTCGCTGATGGCTGCTTTCTGCATATCCATCGCGAGGTTGTAGGACTGCTCGGTTTCCTTAACGTTGTTGGCAAACAGAATAATGGCACCAAAGTCGTAGTCCGCGATAATCTGTTTAACCTCATCGTTCATTTCGGTGAAATCCGTTGCGGTGTCGTCACTGGTTCCCCACTTACGGAAATCCGGCATGATCATCTGTTCGATTTTCTGACGGGTCGTCATTTTGGAGATGATGTCGTTTACGCGCGCTTCGATCGCTACGTCGCTGTCTTCAGCGGCCATGATCGGCGTTCCGGATGCGAACATCATCGAGCAGGCTGCTGCACAGCTGACAGCCGCCGCTGCCGTGCGCTTCAGCGCTCTACGGAATGAGTTTCGAATCATATCTTCCATCCTTTTCATAATTTGAGTAAAAGAAGTACGCAGTTAAAAGGCCAACTCTTGTAACCGTTTACTTCTTTCCTTCATATCTATGATAACGCTAATGATATATGCAAACTATTGCATTAATTGGTAACTGTGAAATGTCTATTTCCTAATTTGTATAATAATTCCAAACAATTTGTTTTATTTTACTCCCGTTATCTATTTAAATAATTCAAGGCAGTCTCAAACGATCGTGCAGACAGAATTTGACTATGCCTTTCTGCATTTTATCCGCTCCCGTTTTCTTCGATGCCTATCGCTGAAAATGAAAAAAAGCAGGATCTGCAGAGGAAAAATCCGTCTGTAAAACCTGCTTTATGCAGTTTGATAAATCGTTTTATCCGTGTGGTTTTCTGATGAATCCGACAGGATGCAGACAATCCATTTTGTATAGATCATCCGCAAATTCAAATTCATTTCTGAAAACGGAAGCCGTTGGAACGCTGGCGATTGATCACGCCGCACAGTTCCTGCTTTCTTGGACGGGCTAAATTGCCCTTTCCAAAAAAGCTCATTCCGTTTTCATCCGCAAGATTTTCAAGCTCCTCAGCGATCTCGTCGATCGTTTTCTGATTATCGACCAGATTGCGCTGCGCATAGACGATCATTTTTCCGATCGCCGCCGACTGCTGGGAATCGGCAAGCTGTTCGAGGGCGCGCAGATCGATCGGCTCTCTGGCAATCGAAAGCGAATCGAGCGCGGATGTTTTGACCTTGGCCTTATCCTGACAGAGCGCGTCGTTCTTTTTCAGAATCCGTTTGTTTGGAGTGACAATCGGCGGATAGTCGCTGGTCTGCGGTTTGGCAAAGGCAGCCGCTTTTTCCCTGGCCAGTTTTGTAATGTCGTACGGCTTGTATTCTTTCATCTGGATAATCGTATCTGCCTTATCAAAAAACAGACCGCTGCTTCCCGCAACGAGCACGGTGGATACGCCCTGATCGGCAAGTTCACGAATGCGGGCAATGTACGGAATAATCGGCTCTTCTTTTGGGGAAACGACTTCGCTCATCAGCTCATCGCGAATCATGAAGTTGGTTGCGGATGTATCTTCATCGATCAGAAGCGCCTGGCTTCCGGATTCGAGCGCTTCCGCTACATTAGCCGCCTGACTCGTCGATCCGGATGCGTCTTCACTGACGAAATCTTCCGTGGATTTACCGCCGGGCAGACTCTGAATAAAGGAAGAAATGTTTTCATGATGAACGCAGCGGCCGTCTTCGGCGCGCACTTTCATCGCGTCATTGCGGGTAATGACATACTCACGGCCATCGCCTTCAATATGATCGTAAACACCCATTTCCAGCGCCTGCAGCAGCGTCGATTTTCCATGGTAGCCGCCGCCGACAATGAGCGTTACGCCCTCGTCAATGCCCATGCCTTTGATTTTTCCGGCATAAGGCAGATCGAGTTCAATTTCTTTTTCCGGCGCGCTCACAAACCGAATCGCGTCCTCCATCGGCAAAGCGCTTGCCCCGCTCTTACGCGGCAAAATCGCGCCGTTGGCCACAAAGGACACGAGATGTCTGTCCTGAAGCTGTTTACGAATCGCCTGCTGATCCACAGACAGCTCATACACCCGCTGCAGATGCTCTTTTTCCGCTGCCGTCAGATTGGCATAAATCAAGGACGATTCCACTAAAGGCGGCAAAGTATCAAATAAAAGCATCACCAGCCCCTTGGCCAGAATCGAACGGCCTTTGGCAGGAAAGCCTGCGTTGAGCCGGAAAATCAGCGAACCGTTTTTCGGATCGATCTGTACTGCAGAACGTTCAAGCACTTCCGGACAGACCGAACTGCACGTCAGTGCGCCTGATTTTCCAGAACCGGAGCGGCGCACATCCGCCTGTTTCAGCTTCCGGCCAAACAGCCGCAGCAGTGCATCCTGCAAAGCAATCCGACAGGTACGGTTTTCGTAAAGATGCGAAGGAAAGCCTGGATTTTCGATGTGAATCGAAATGTCCGATGGGGAAGCAAACGGGTCGGACTGCACATGGTCGATGGAAAGCACATAGCTTCCAAAGTCCCACTTTCCTTTCAAATCCCGATACGCCGGATAGCCTCTTCCGTTTATAGCGAGGATTTTTGCTTTCAAAGCTTTGGCCGTATTCATACGCTCACTCCTTCTGTTTCCTGTTCCGTTTGTGCATTTCCGTCCTGTCCGATCTCTGCCCTCTTTCGTATCGGAAAGTCAGAGGGAACGATTTTCCAAAGGGAAATATGGAGGAATTATTCACAATTTAGCGTATTCATCGTACATCCCTGCTTTGGCGTCCTCCTTTTGATCTGCCCAGAATCGTCTTATCCTGCTCCAGCCCCTTCCTGATAATGGCGAACTGCGCTTCCGTTCGAAATGAGTTCTTTACAAAATGGGCTTTGGCGGCATTTGTCTTAACGCCTGCCATTATCCTATCTTATTTTATTTCATCATGAATTTTTATTTATTCGTACATTTTATTCGGTTATATAATTTCATTTGCACAGTCGTCGACTTATTTGTTTTTTTCTATAGAAAATCCTGCTGTGATAAGGCTCTGTACTCCAGAGGCAGGACAATGGGCACGAATGAAAAAAACTGTCGTCATGAAGGCAGACGACAGAGGCAAAGCATTTCTTCTGGGGTTGCCTTTCTGGAAAAGGGAGAAAGGAAACGAACATCCGACAAAACCACCCGATTTGTCTATTCACAATAGAAGATCTGCTCAAGATCATGAACGGCATTAGTAAAAATCAGATCCTGCGGATCGTACGGCTGTTTTGTGGAGCCTTCAATATAGGCGCCCAGATCGTTTACACGGACCTGAACGATGACGTAATCTTCATCCGCAACCATTTCGGTATCGCAGTCTCCATACGGAAAAACACTGCCCAGTTCATCGCTGATTTCGGCCATAATTGCGGCGCGTGCCAGTACACAGGCCATCTGTCCGCTCATTCCGAGCGTTTCCTGCGTATTAAGGAAGAAATACATCGTCATGGCCGAAACCGGTTGATTTTCGGCAGGCGCTTCCACTTCCACGATAAGGCCGACATAGTAGTAATCTGCATAACAGGCAGACTGAACATAAGAGACAGATTCACTGTCTTCCTGCTCTTCGGACGTTTCAAAGTAAGCTGAGGGATCGTCCTCAATTGCGTCGAGCGTGGAATCGTTCTGTTCCGCAATCGGAGCAGAGTCTGAAACGGGTTTGGAAGGTTCCGTTTGGGAAGACGATCCAGTGTTTCCGGGCCGATTTGAAGATTCGGAGGAATCCGCCTTTTGTGCGGCTGGATCGGATTTTTCCGAAACTGGATTGCGGGTCTTCAATTTGCTGGTATCGGACTGCGGATGACTGGACGGATCTGTCGCCGGCCTGACATTCGTATCGTTTTGCGGTTCGTACGTTTCCAGGAGTACCGATGTCTGACTGGACGGATCGGCGAGCGCAACGGTTGGTTTGGATGAACTGCCGCATCCGCTAAGAAGCAGCAGTGTGGATGCGAATGCAGCGACAAAACCTTTTTTCATTTGAAATTGCTCCTTTCCCCCTTTTGTTTTTCCTTTTTTTAAAGGGATTTCCTGCAGGACTCCTCTTTTCTGTATGATATGTCGTTCTGGATATATTCAGAATACTGCATGAGATTTTGAAGCAATTATCGGGGTGAAATATCACAAAACTAATTTCGCTTACGCCCTCAAAACCATCCAGCAAAAAGAACCGCTTCGAGTTTTGAAGCGCTCTGCCCCCCGTCAAGCAGACACAGGAATGAATAAAACTCGCTCAAGCATTTCGCACGAATTATGCCAAAAGCTTTTGTTGTTTAGAGCGGGCGGATTGCCCTCCTTCTGTCGTATCGCTCACAGTGAGGAGGTCTCACAGGTTCCAGGTTCTGGCAAGGGCTTGAGCGAAGCGTCCCTTGGCAGGTTCTGGGTTCTGTGAAATCTTTGAGCGCGAGTGGTATGACGGGAGGAGCCCCCCTCTCTTCTTGAGAGGAGTGAACCGCGCTCCAGCCGCGCAGGCTGGTCCCGGCGAAGCCGACAATAACGCCAGCTATACATGAACAGCCTTTTTGGTTCCATAACGCGAAAGCTTCAGGAGGAACTATCTTACTGCTGGCTGGGACCCAGTTATAAATCTGTGTATACGTGCAGCCAAAACGATGAGCGGTTTCCTGATAATTCTTATCGTTTTCAAGACACTGCTTTACCGCTTCGATTTTCTGCTCTTTGGTGAATGATTTTGCAGAGTTCTTCTTTCGATTCGGCGTTTTCGTTCCTCCCTTACATGGAGAAATCGTATCGCCTTTCAGCCAGCGGCGGATTACTGAGACGGCAGAAATATGATATTTCAGACAGAGCTGACTCAAAGATGCTTGCCCTGAACGATATTCCGCAATCACTTTCTGTTTCAGCTCAGAAGAATATCTTTTATTTACGCTAGGTGTGATCAATCCGGCGGCACCATCTCGCCTATAGATTCCAACCCATTTGGTGATCGTTTTCGAGTCAAGAATGCCGTACTGTTTGCAGAGTTCAGCAGACCCCACACCGGAGATATATTGTTGAACACATTCCAGCTTGATTTCAGGAGAAAATTTGGATTTTCGTCCCATAAGAAAAGCTCCCTTTCAAGAAGAACACGTTTGTTTATTTCACGTGTCTGCTCGCCGGGGAGCTTATCATTTTTTGGAAACGGTTCTTTTCCCAGAGATCAATGGAATTACTCGCACATCAGCTTATTGGCGATCTGCGATTTGAAACGGGAGAAAACCAGATCCTCGTCGCTGACTTTCTCTTTTCCAAGAATGTCGGTTAAACGTTCTTTGGGATCATCAAAGACGATGCTGGCCTGGAGGAGATTCCCTTCCGTCTTCAAATCGATTTTGTCTTCTGGTATTCCATATGCCTGAGCCATATCCGACTTCATGGACTCGCCATACTGATCCAGCAGATCCTGTCCTTCCACACCGGCGGATCCAAGATCATAGATCACAACGTATTCCATCGAGTTCACCATTTCATCTTTGAAAGGAGCTTTTATAATAACCTTCACGATCGGGTTTTCCTGTGAAACGGTGCAGGTCAGCACCTCCGCTTTGACCTCACTTCCTGCTGGCTTCGAACTGCTGCATCCTGCCAGCAGTGTGCCCGCTATGAGTAAAGCGGATGCGACAGCGCGGCCATTCTTTCTCTTTCTCATTTAAAATACCTCTCTTCGCG
>NZ_JBKXLD010000094.1:0-9243 GCF_047010065.1 Allobaculum sp. | reverse complement strand
AAGCGGTACGCGAGCTGGGTTCAGAACGTCGTGAGACAGTTCGGTCCCTATCTGTTGTGGGCGCAGGAGATCTGAGGGAAGCTGTCCTTAGTACGAGAGGACCGGGATGGACCTGCCAATGGTGCACCGGTTGTTACGCCAGTAGCATAGCCGGGCAGCCAAGCAGGGATCGGATAAGCGCTGAAAGCATCTAAGCGCGAAGCCGAGCCCAAGATAAGATCTGCGGTATATAAGACCCCTTGAAGACGACAAGGCGATAGGCTGGAGATGGAAGCGAAGCGATTCGCGGAGTTGGCCAGTACTAATCGGTCGAAAGCTTAATCTAAGATTCGAGAAAGCTATACGCAAGAAGCCACTACGAAACCAACGATCGCGTTAGATCGTTATGCTGGAAGACTGATGTTTGTTTTTGGAAGATCCATTCAAAAAATCTAAGTATGGTGGCGATAGCCTGCAGGATACACCCAGAAACATATCGAACCTGGCCAGTTAAGCTGCAGAACGCCGACAATAGCCGCAAGGCAAAGATAGGAAGCTGCCAGACAAAATGAAATCCCCGAAGGATAAAGGAGAAATCCGATATCGTTCGGGGATTTTTCGCTCCGGGGATAAACTATCCCATAGAGAGGGATCCTTACAGCTGCCTTCAGCAGACGGGATCGAACTCGTTTAGAGAATAAGGGGTTGAATGTATGGCGGATAAAAAAACTTTAGCTTACTACCAGGATCATGCGAATGAATTTGTGCGGGACACCAAAAATGTCTCCTTTGGAAAGGTTCAAAGCCGTTTTCTGGAAAAACTCCCCAAAAAAGGATTGATTCTGGATTTTGGATGCGGCACCGGTCGGGATTCCCTCGCGTTTTCGAAGGCGGGATATGAGGTGGATGCTGCGGATGGCTCCCCGGCTATGGTCAATCAGTGCCGCGCATCCGGAATGGATGCACGTCTGCTGCTTTTTGAAGATCTGAAGGCGCGGGACACGTACGACGGCGTATGGGCCTGCTCGTCGCTTTTGCACTGTTCCCGGGACGAACTTTCCAGAGTGATTCCGAAGGTTTTCCAGGCGTTAAAGCCCGGAGGATGGTTTTACTGTTCCTTTAAATATGGAGAGTTTGAAGGCGAACGAAACGGGCGTTTTTTCTGTGATCAGACAGAATCTTCACTTTTGCCCCTTCTGAAATCCGCCGGATTTGGAGACACCGAAATGTGGCAGAGCAGGGATGTTCGACCCGGCCGATCCGAGCAGATCTGGCTGAACGCATTAAGTCAGAAGAAACCTCTGTAGAAAATACCGAAAGAGGAATGAAAGACGGTTTGATTCTTCCTGATCCTGTTTCTGAACGGAAGAGTTCAACAGAAAATCTTCGCCGGACGGATACAGAGTACGATTTCATGAAGCAGAGGACGATCGTCAAAGCAGAGTCCTCTGCTTTTCCGTTTGGCTTATCTGCAAAACAGAATCCAGCGAAATCTTTGGAATGCCAGCCGGATTCTTACCATTCTGGGTACCGTATATTGAGAGAGTCTGGCATAAATAGAAGAGGCAGACGATTTACGAGGAAAGGAGGAGGCGAAAATGAATTCTGAATTTTTCAGCGGCGGTCCAGTAATCAAAAACCAGATCCTGCCCTTTTTGAATCAGATAAGCGAACAGGCAGATGAAATTGAACTGGCTGTCTCCTTTGTCCGGCTTTCCGGTGTTCGCCTTCTGCTTCCGCTTTTTCGTAAACTGCGTGAAAAGAAGACGAAGATCCGACTGTTATGCGGAACGTATATGGGTATTACAGAACCCGCGGCTTTGCACGTCCTCCTGCATGAACTGGGGGATACCGCCCAGCTGCGGCTGTTCAATAATCCGATTGTTTCTTTCCACCCCAAATGCTGGATTTTTCATTGTTTGGACCATATGGAAATCCTGATTGGAAGCTCAAACCTTTCCCGTTCTGCGCTCACTTCCGGAATCGAATGGAACTACGCGTTCTCTTCCCAGGGAAACGAAAAAAGTACAGAGAAAATTGTGAAAAGTTTTGAAGATCTCTGGTCTTCCAGCATTTTGCTTACGGAAGATTCCATTGAGGAATATCAGCTGGACCGGGAACCGTTTCAAAGCGGGCAGTGGATGGATCTGTTCGCAGCAGAAGATCAGAATCCGGAAGAAGGAAACGAAATTCGGGTGGAACCGAATGCTGTACAGACCGAAGCTTTATACAGGCTGGAAGAAACGCGGCAGAAAGGACAGCAGCGCGCTTTAGTTCAGGCAGCAACGGGAACGGGGAAAACTTTTCTTGCTGCTTTTGATTCTCGAACCTTTGAACGCGTACTTTTTGTCGCGCATCGCCGCGAAATTCTTGCGCAGGCCGCCAAAGCCTTCCATACCGTTCGTCCTGACGCCTCTATCGGCTTTATTGAAGGGGATCGGAAAGAACTGGATCGGGATCTGGTGTTTGCTTCGGTTCAGACACTTGCCAAACCCTGGCTTCTGAATGAAGAAACGCTTCCGTCCGATTCTTTTGACTACATCGTGGTTGATGAGTTTCATCATGCGGCAGCGAGGCAGTATAAAAAGATCCTTTCCTATTTCCATCCAAAATTTCTTTTAGGACTGACGGCTACGCCCTATCGTCTGGACGGCCGTGATCTGTATATGCTTTGCGACTATAACGTCCCCTATCAGATGAATTTGTTTGACGCGATCGCACAGGGATATCTGAGTCCGTTTCGCTACTATGGCATTTACGATCCGACGGATTACGAAAATGTCAAAATCCGAGGCATGCATTTTGACGCGGCGGCTCTGGAGCATACGTACGATCAGAATCTGGAACGCGCTTCTCTCATTTATCGCCATTATCAAAAGCATCCTTCCTCACGCGGACTTGGCTTTTGCATTACCCGAAAACATGCCCGTTTTATGGCGAAGTATTTCCAGTCCAAAGGCATTCCCTGCGCTTCCGTCGTATCTGATCCGGACCTTTCGGAAACATCTACGGATATGGATCGGGAAAGCGCGTTGAAAAAACTGGTAGACGGCGATCTGAAGATTTTGTTCAGCGTCGATCTGTTCAACGAAGGAACCGATATTCCAAACCTGGATCTTGTCATGTTCCTTCGCCCGACCGAGTCGGCGGTCGTATACCTGCAGCAGCTGGGCCGCGGTCTGCGCAAAGCTTCGGGGAAAGACTATCTGACGGTTCTGGACTTTATCGGAAATTACAAAACTGCGTCCTTTGGTCCATCGCTTATCGGCGTGAATCCGGGAACGACTGGGGGAAAAGATAAAGGTTCAGCCAGTTCAGTTCCTCGAAACTGCGTCGTGGATTTTGATCTGGAGCTGATTGATCTTCTGAAAAATCTGGCGAAGCGCAAACAGTCCCGCCTCCAGATTGTACAAGGGCTGTTTTATGACGCGAAGGAAAGTCTTGGCCATATTCCGTCTCGAATGGAACTGCGTCAGGCGCTCAGCGATGAAGATCTGGAATACTGTATGAAGGATGCCAAAATCAGTCCGTTCCACAATTACCTGCCTTTTCTCGATTCCATGCACATTTTAGACGAAAAGCAGCAGGCGTTTATGCGTTCGCCGGCTGGGAAATTTCTACATTTGATGGAAACTACCAAAATGTCCCGAGTATATAAGCTGGCCGTACTGGAAGTTCTTCGACAAAGTCTGCTCAAAAGCGGAACTATTGCGTCCAGCTATTCGCCAGAAGACGTGCTTCAGGCATGGAAAACCTTCTTTTCAAGGGGAACACGCTGGTCCGATCTGGATGTCGCTTCACGCAATGCGTTTGATCAGATTACGGATGCGGCGCATTTGAAAAAGATCCGCGAAATGCCAGTTAAGCATTTGCTGCTCTCTTTTGATGGGCTGATCAAAAAGTCCGGGGAAGATATGATCACGCTGGACAGCTCTCTGAATGAATACCTGGATTCCCCCTGGTTTCAAAAACAGATTCTGGATATTCTCGACAGTCGAAGCGACGAGTATTATGCATCCCGGTTTGAAGATACAGTTCGCAAATCCACAAAGAAAAAGAATTCAAAATAAAGAATAGAAAGCGTCGGCTGCTCGAGTTTGAGCTGGCCGGCGCTTTTGGCATGGAAGTTCATCCCTATTCCAGAGCCGGCATTCTATGCCGTAGCGGGTTGTGCTTTGCCGGGGATGAGAGCTTTGGCTTATTCCTTTGCGACGGATGGATTTTCACGTCTGTTTTCGCACTATTGGAGAAAATCCTTCAAATGACTAAAAGAAGCATGTATTTCAGTAAAAGTTTACTCGTATACTCTTTAGTGTAAGCGCTTAATTTGAGCAAAGGAAGGAGAAACAATGAAACTGAGAAAAAGCATTTCGGCGCTGTCCTGCGCCGTGCTTGCTCTTGGAATTCTTCCCCAGAGCCCTCTGCAGTCTCCCCATGCAGATGCTGGCCGCGGAGGAAGATACTGAATCGCAGAATCTGGCTTTGAACAGGCCGATCACCGCTTCCGACAGTGAAAGCGGCAGTGAAGCCCAGAAAGCCGTCGACGGCGATTCCAATTCCTGGTGGACGACGGTTGGGCCTGCCTGGATTCAGGTTGACCTGGAATCGATCTGCAAGATCGATCGGATCAATCTCATGGCCTGGTTTAACCCGGATGAAGGTCATGCGAACCGCTACTACGAATATAAATTCTTGGCAGTACGACCGGTGAAGAAGGATCCTTTACAGTTCTTGCGGATCATACAGGAACGGCCAATCGAACCTGGAACACGCCGGAAGGAGAAAGCGATTCGTTTACGGATGTCAAAGCCCGTTACATTCGCATTGAATATACGGCTACTCATGCCGATACTCCGCCCAACAACCATAACGCCCATCTGAAGGAACTGCAGGTCTTTGGATCGATCTGTCTGGATGAACTGCACGATCTGGTTCCGTATTCTTCGATCAGTGCGAGCAGTTCGGAAGAATGGTATCCGGCCGAAAATGCCGGAGACGGCGATCTGGATACGTATTGGGGCGCCGAAGGCGCATCGGGTCTGTGCGTCGATTTAAACTGTGTCTTCGATCTGAGTTCCATTCAGGTTATTCCGTATTTCGCGGATGACCGCTCTTACACGTATGAGGTGTACACGAGTCTGGATGGCCGCGACTACACTCTGTATGGCGAAAAGAAAGACCAGACACCCCAGACCCGGGATGGCGAAATGTTTACCAAAGATGCGGAAGGCGTTCGCTATGTGATGATCTCCATGCTGACAAATACGAAGAACCCTTCCGTTCATATCAATGAAATTCACATTATCGGAAAACAGAGTACGTCGGTAACGCCGCCGGTCGATGAAGACGAAAACAACCTGGCTTTAAACCGCCCGGTTTATGTGTCCAGTCAGCAGGACGGCATGAATAAGGAAAATCTGACTGACGGCGACAATTACACCGCCTGGGCTCCAAAATTCTGCCCGGCATACGCCCAGATTGATCTGGAACGCAACGTTAAGCTTTCGGCGATTCAGGTGATTCCGCCGGTAACGATGGGATCGGAAGAATACGCGCAGTATTCGGTTTACGCCTCTCTTGATGGCGAGACGTACGATCTGGTCGGTCAGAAAAACGATACCAAACCGAGTCCGACTGCCGGCGAACGCTTTGCGATCGATTCCTAAGAAGCGCGAGACATCCGCGTCCTTGTGGAATACTGCTCCACGCAGGATACACTGCCGATCAGCGAAGTCCGTGCCTATGGCGAAGAAACGGATAGCGAACTGCAGTCGCCGGATACCATTTCCATTCCGGATTTTAAGGATACCGATTATGCCGCACCCTTAACGCAGGAAGAAACGCTGCGTGAAGTTCGCAATCTTGTTGGACGAACAGTCGGCGAAAGCTATAACGACTGGTTTGAGTTTGTACTCGATGATGCAAAGTCGAGTGGACTCGACTGGTATGAAATCGACATGCACAACGGAAAAGTGCGTATTCGAGGCAATAAAGGTCTGTCTCTGACGACTGGTCTGAACTATTACTTCAAGTATTTCTGCAGCGTGCAGATTGCCCGACAGACCCGTCAGGTGAAAATGCCGGCGGAAATTGTGGAAGTTCCCAGTACGATCCGCAAGGAAAGTCCCTATGAAGTCCGCTACGCGTACAACTACTGCACGCATTCCTACAACATGGCCTTCTGGGGCGAAGACGAGTGGCAGAACGAACTCGACTGGCTGACCCTCAACGGCTACAACACCGTTCTGGATATTACCGGTCAGGAAGAAGTCTGGAGACGCTTTTTAGGCGGACTCGGCTACAGCGAACAGGAAGTTCGCGACTGGCTGGTCGGACCAGGCTATCTTGGCTGGATGTACATGGCCAACGTGGAAAACATCAGCGGCCCGATTCCGCACGACTGGTTTGAAAAAAGCACAGAACTTGCCCGGCATAACCAGCGTTCCATGCGCGCTTTAGGCATGACGCCGGTTTTGCAGGGATATTCCGGCATGGTGCCTACGAACATCACGTCCAAGGATTCCTCGGTAGAAATCATTGATCAGGGATGGTGGAACGGCATCCAGCGTCCGGCTATGCTCAAAACCAATACCGCCACGTATGACGACTACGCAACCAGATTTTATCAGGCGCAAAAAGAAGTGTACGGCGACTGGGCCCACTATTATGCGACCGACCCCTTCCATGAAGGCGGCAACACCGGCGGCATTGGCCGGGACACCGTCGGATGGGAAGTTCTCGACGCAATGAAGAAATACGATTCGAACTGTGTCTGGGTTATCCAGTCCTGATCTTTTGAATCCGATCTGCTTTCCTGGATTTCCAGCGAAGAAAAACAGAACAATATCCTGCTGCTCGATCTGGATGGAACCCGCAATGCCAAATTTGACGATACGAACGAATTCGCCGGAAGCAGCTGGACCTATTGCATGCTGGAAAACTATGGCGGCCGCGTCGGCCTTTGCGGCAACCTGAAAAAAATCGCCCAGATTCCAGGCCGTGTCCGCAAGGGCACCAGCCACATGGTCGGCATGGGCATCGCTCCGGAAGGTACGGGCAACGATCCGGCGAAATACGATCTCTGGGGCGAAATGATGTGGGAAAGCGAAGACATCGATGTGGAAAAGTGGCTCGACAGCTACATCGAGCGCCGCTACGGTGCGGTAACGACGGACGCCAAAGCGGCATGGAAAATTCTTCTGAATACCGCCTACTCCGATCTTGAATACTTCAAGACACCGCCAGAATCCATCTTCTGCGCCATGCCGCACTTTGATGCGTCCAAGGCAGCGCCAAACGGTTCGTTTGACCGTCACTACAATATTGCGCAGTTTGAAAACGCCCTTACGTTGCTGATGAAGGACTATGACCGCTTCAAAACGAGCGAAGGCTATCAGTTCGATGTGAATACGCTGCTTCGCCAGTGCGTCGCCAACAGCGCCTACCCGGTTTATCAGGAATTCACATCGGCCTACCGAAACAGGAACGTATCCGAGTTTGATCAGGCGTCTGCTGAGTTCCTCGACCTTCTGGATTTGCAGGAACAGGTGCTCAACTCGAACAAAAACTCGATGCTTGGAAACTGGCTCGAGCCGTCCAGAAAAGCCGGCGAAAGCGAAGATGATTTCACGAAGCGTATTTATGAAATGAATGCGCGCGGTCTGATCACGACCTGGGCACCGTACTACACCTGGGGCGTTTACGATTACGCCAACCGCGAATACGGCGGTCTGCTCAAAGACTATTACGGTGCACGGTGGACCACGTGGATTGACCGTCTGAGCAAGGATATTCATGGCGACCAGACGTGCAGTGTAGAAAATATGAGCAGCAAGGAATCCTATCGCTTCGCCTGGGATTTCTGCCGCAGCGATACCGTCTATTCCAATGAACCGAGCGGCGATGTCAAAGCTCTCTACAATCGTTTCGTTACCAGCTGCTCGCTCAATAAGCCGGTCGATTCTCTCGTCAGCTACATGTACACGATCGATACCGGAACGCATAAGATTTCTAAAGTTCCCGTACAGACTACGAAAGCAGTCTTCCTTTCCAACGTGATCATGCCTGAGGGTTCCACAATTGCCATCACCCGCGGTTCGAAGACCCTTGACGACGAGGATCTTCTGGAAAAGGACGATCAGATTCTGCTCACCCTTTCCAATGGAACGAAGCTGACGTACACGATTGGCGAACTCGTTGTTCCTACAGATTTCTCCCGCCTCGATACGCTGATGAAACAGGCCCAGTCGCTGATTGCCTCCGATTACGACGCCGAAGCCTGGGCTGCGTTCAACACTGCTCTGACCGATGTCAACGTCGTTTACGTCAACCCCGAAGCGTCCCAGGAAGAAGTGGATGCAGCCTGCACCCGACTGGAAGACGCTCTGGATCAGCTGGAAGCCATCTTTGCCGACTACACCGCGCTCGACGCTCTGGTTCAGGAAGCGGACGCTCTCGATCCGGATGACTACGCGAATTTTGAAGACGTTCAGAACGCTCTGGATGCCATCGTAAGAAATCTCCCACGCTCCAGACAGAAGGATGTCGATGCGATGGCCAGAGCCCTGCAGTCCGCTCTCGATGGACTGCAGAGAAAAGACGATCCGTCCCTTGTCTTTGACTATTCACTCCTGGAGACTCTCTGCGATAAAGCCGAAGCACTTGATCTTACAGACTATGCTTCAGCCGGTCAGGAAGAATTCACGTCTGTCCTGAACGCGGGCAAGGCTCTTATTCGTCACGCGTCTTCACAGAAGCAAATCGACGATGCGGCCAAAGCACTCCATTCAAGCCTTCTCGATCTGCGTCTTCTCCCCGACAAAGAAGCGCTGGCAAGTCTGAATCCGGACTGATTTTTCCAATCGAAAAACAATATCTTTTCGAATAAAGGCGCCCATCCTGAGCACATCAGGACGGGCGCCTTTCCTGCGTTTTGTCCCAAAAATCCTATGTGAAGCTGAACGAAAAAATCACAAATAAAGCTTGCGTCCGGAGAGAGGGCATGCTATTCTAACGGAGCGCTTTTCGAAAGAGAACTTTTGAAAAGTCGAAAAAGGACTTTATCTATCGCATAAAATTCATAAAGTGAAAATATTAAAAATATTCACAAAAAGAGTTGACGCGATCAAAAAGCCATGATAAACTAAATGAGCCTTGTGAGGGAACAATAAATATTCACAAGACAAATCCTGTCCATCGAGGACAGGGAAAAATGGATCTTTGAAAAACGAGCATCAGTAAGAAGACATAACAGAAGGTCTAACG
>NZ_JBKXLD010000093.1:0-9332 GCF_047010065.1 Allobaculum sp. | reverse complement strand
CCCTGATGCAGGGAGTTGTCCTGATTGACCTGAAGTTCGAGAATGTAGTCCGCGCCGAGTTCTTTGGCTTTGTCCATGCGGGTCTGTTCGCATTCGTCCGTGCTTGAACAGGCGGGAACGTCGTCATACCAGCGGGAATATTCCACCCGGTAGCCGGCGTTTTCGAGCGCGCTGCCGATTGTCAGCGCCATCTGCATGAGCAGATCCTTTTCGCTCGTTCCGTTCTGGTTAATGTAGCCGGTATCCGTGCCTCCGCGGGCGGGATTGATGTAAATGAGCGGAGAGGACGAACTTCTTCGCGTATCGACGTCGTTGTTAGTACGCAGCGGCTGATTTTCGTCATAAACCGGAATCTGCGTACTTTCTGGTGAAAGGGAAGCCGACAGATTTGGGTCGATGACCAGCAAAATAAACAGTGCCGCAATCAGAAAGAAAATGGCGCGTTTCATGATCTGACTTCCTCCTTTCCTTACGCTGAATGCAAAGCGGGATCCGGCTCTGGCTCGTTCGCATTTCGCAAGATGGACCGGAATCGTATATAATCACAAAGTTATCGTCTGCTTAAAGCCTAGTCTGCAGACGCACGGATAAAAAACATGGATTTGGCTTTTGTTAAACCGAATTTCAATCTTAACAAAGCCGCTCTGGCTCTGCCACTCTTTCTCTAAAAATCTATCACGCCTGCAAGCCGAATCAAGTCTGCATGCCAGACGATACCGAGGATTTCCAAAAGGAAAGGGCAGATCCGCAAGCGCCGTACGTTTTAGATAAGAAACGCTTCGTATTTCGTTTCATTCTCGTTTCTTATTCGTCTCTTATTTAAAGGAAATAGGCTGTTCTGGCCTGCAGATATACTGGAAAGGAGCAAAGCGCATGGAATTTAAAGTCTGTCTCGATCAGTTTGAAGGACCGCTCGATCTGATGCTGCATCTGGTCCGCTCGTCTCAGCTCGATCTGTTTGAGCTAAATCTCGATGTGCTCGCCAGCCAGTACTGCGCCTACATTCACGAAGCGCTCAAGCAGGCGCTCGATGTCAGCAGCGAATATCTTGTCGAATTCAGCAGCCTTCTCGAATACAAGTCGAAAAAGCTGCTTCCCAAACCGTGTATCGAAGACGATCCGGAAAGTACGTACGAAGAAGATCCCGCCGAGCAGCTGGCCAGACGTCTGCGCGAATACGAAAAGTGCAAGGCGGAAGCCGAAGTTCTCGCAAGACTGTACGAAAAGCGGGAAAAGCGGCTGAGCCGGGAACCCTCCAGTCAGATCGACGAATGGGCGAGCATGGTCAGCGACGAAACGCCGCTTACGATTGCACCCAACGCACTCGCTTCGGCGTTTCTTCGCGTGCTGCGCCGTCATCAGCTGCTTCAGCCCTACCAGACGAAAGTCGAAGTCAAGGAGCTGAGCGTAGAAGAGCGCATGGCGCAGATTCTCAATATGGAAATTTTTACGCCCACGCCCTTCCGATTTGAGCAGCTGCTCGACAAAGTGACGACGCTTCATGAAGCGATCGTGACGTTTCTTGCGGTTCTCGAACTCGTGCACGAAGGCAGCGCGGCGGTCTTTCTGCAGGAAAAAGACGAAATCGAAGGCGATGCGAATACTTCCGAAGGAGAACGAGCGGACGGCTCTGGAAAGGACGAAATATGGATTCAGCAGGTACCAACGAATCATTAAAAGCGCTTCTGGAAGGGCTGATTTTTGTCAGCGGCGAAGAAGGCCTGACCCTTCTGCAGATTCAGTCGGTTCTCGACTGGTGCCAGCGTTCTACGCTTTTAGAAACGCTGGAAGAAATGCAGGCGGATACAAAAAAGGAAGCGCGCGGCGTGGAACTCGTCCGCTATGGCGGCAGCTGGAAATACGTCGCCAAGGAATCCGTCTATCCCCTCGCGCAGAAGCTCTATTCGAAAATTCAGAGCGCGTCGCTGACGCCGTCTGCCATGGAAGTTCTCTCGCTGGTCGCGTACCGGCAGCCGATTACCCGGGTGGAAATCGATGAAATCCGCGGCGTCTCCAGTGACGCTACGCTCAAAAAGCTCCAGGCGCGCGGGCTGATTGAAACGTGCGGCCATCTCGACACGATCGGGCGCCCGCTGCTCTATCAGGTCAGCGAATCATTTTTCGATACCCTGGGCATTTCCGCCCTTTCCGATCTGCCGGCGGTGGAAGTTGAACAGAAGGAAAGCTCTCTTTTTGAACGTGAAGAGGCACTTACAGTGGAAGATAAAGAAAAACAGCCGGAATCGGCGAACACTCCGCAGGCGTCAGACTCTTCAGAAGCCGCAGAAGAATCCGCTTCACAGGCAGACCAGACGCCCGAGAGGCCGCAACAGGGTATTGTAGAAACAGACCAGACGAAAGAGACTTCGTCTGATCCAGTTTTCGAATCCAAATAAAAAAACCGGTGGATGCATCGGTTTGTCTAAATCTTAGCCGAACGCATCGAGATCCGATGCGCCGTTTGGCTTCATAAAAAACAGGAAGGCAAGATAATCATATGGAAGAACGTCTTCAGAAACTCATTGCCCAGTCCGGCATCTGCTCGCGCCGTAAAGCGGAAGAGCTGATTCTGGCGGGAAAAGTAAAAGTCAATGGAAAAGTCGTCACGACTTTAGGCACGAAAGCCAGCAGTTCGGACCGGATTACGGTCAATGGCAAGGCCATTTCCAAAGACGAAAAAGTTTACTATGTCCTCAATAAGCCGAAAGGCTGCATCACGTCCATGAAAGACGAAAAGGACCGCCCGACGGTGATGGACTATGTTCCCTCCGATGTGCGCGTCTTTCCGATCGGCCGTCTGGACTACGATACAAGCGGCGTACTGCTGCTGACTAACGACGGCGATTTTGCCAACAAGATGATGCACCCGCGCTACCATCTGCCCAAAACATACGAAATCAACTTGCAGGGCATGCTCAGCGAGGACGATGTCCGCAAACTGCGTAAAGGGTTCAGCTACAATGGCGAAACGTTTGCGCCGGCCAAAGTCTTCATTAAAAACAAGGACGTCACCCGCGATCGCATGCTCGTGGATCTGACGATTTATGAAGGCAAAAACCACCAGGTCAAAAAGATGATGGAAGCGCTCGGTCATGAAGTGCGCCGTCTGAACCGTTCGGCGTTCGGCTTTGTCCGTGTTGATGACATGCGTCCAGGCGAATGCCGTCGTCTGAAACGCTACGATGTGCGCAAGCTCGAAGCCATGAGCGAGCAGGGCGGAAACAGTTCAAAATGAAACAGATTTTTTATCCGCTCCCTTTAAATGCGGGAGACCTGGTCGAACTCGATGAAGCGACGGCCCATCATCTCTTTGATGTGCTGCGCACCGAGTCCAAAGAAGACGTCCGCCTCATTAGCGGACAGGAAGTGTATCTGGCCCATACCGAGCAGAAGCCGTATTTGCGCATTGAAAAAAAGCTCGAAAGCGCGGGCCAAAGCCAGGCAGCCGAACTGACGCTTTGCGCGGCGCTGATTAAGGCCGACAAGTTTGAATGGATGCTGCAGAAAGCAGCGGAACTTGGCGTAAGCCGCATCGTACCGTTTACGTGCGCCCGCTTGATTGTTCAGATCGATCCGAAAAAGGAAGCCAAGAAGCAGGCCAGATGGAATGCCATTCTTGAACAGGCCTGCCGCCAGTCCAACCGGACGAGCCTTGTGCATCTTGAACCCGTCTGCTCGATCAATCAGCTCGAAGCCTATAAAGGCGAGGTCAATGTCTGCGCCTATGAAAAAGAAGACGAACATCATGTGCTGTACGATGTCCTGAAAAATCCGTTTTCTTCGGCCTGCTTTGTGATCGGGCCGGAAGGCGGGTTTGCGCCAGGCGAAGCGGAACGCCTTGAAGAAAAAGGCTTTGCGCTCTGTTCGTTAGGTACCGGTATTTTACGCGCGGAAACCGCCGCGTGCTTCGTGCTTTCGGCTGCGCAGTATCAGCTGCAGGCCAATGCCGCCAAAGACGGTTCGTCTGCCCTTTAAGACGATTTTCCATCGGCTAATTCAGAATCAGACAGGCGCCTTCCGGCGCTTGTTTTCTTGCGGCCGCTGAAAGGAGAAACCCCTTTTCATGAATAAAACGTTTGAAATTGAAACCCTTGGATGCAAGGTCAATGAATATGAATCCGCCTATTATGCCGAACAGCTCGAAAAGGCCGGCTTTCGCAAAGTACAGCCCGGCGAAACGGCGGATGTGCTCGTCATCAATACGTGCACGGTAACCAATACAGCTGCCGCCAAATCCCGGCGCAAAATTCACCGGGTAAAGCGGGAAAATCCGCAGGCGGTTACCGCGGCGGTCGGCTGCTACGTACAGGTCAGCTCAAAAGAAGAGCGCGAAGAACTCGGCGTTGACGTTCTGATCGGCGCTGCCCATAAAGATCAGCTGGCCCAGATTCTTCTGGAAACCATGCGCCAAAAGGAAGAACAGGCGAATGAAAATTATTCTGCAGGACCAGATGCAGAGACGGCCTTCTCCTCCAGGGATGGCGTGGAGGATCTTGTGGAATCCTCACGCGATCTGACGCGCTTTGAATCGATGCCGATCGGTCATTTTGAAGGCCAGCACCGCGCCTTCCTCAAAATTCAGGACGGCTGCAACCAGTACTGCGCCTATTGTCAGATTCCATTAGCGCGCGGACCGGAACGCAGCCAGATTCCCGAGGAAGTCGTTAAGAGCGCCGTTTCCCTGGCAAAAAGTGGCCATAAGGAAATCGTACTGACCGGTATTCATACCGGCCGCTATCGCTTCCGCCAGACGGATCTCAGCCAGCTTTTAAAGCGGCTTCTGGAAAATACACCGGAAGACGTTTGCTATCGCATTTCCAGCATTGAAATTACCGAAGTCAGCGACGCGCTTCTCGATCTGATGGCTGAAAATCCGCGCATTCTGCCGCACCTTCATATTCCAATTCAGGCCGGCGATAACCGGACCCTCGCACGTATGAAACGTCCGTATACGGTCGAAGATTTTGAAAAGCGTCTCGAAGAAATCCGCGCGCGCATTCCGCACATTTCGATTTCCACCGATGTGATCTGTGGATTTGTGCAGGAAAGCGATGACGAATTTGCGACAACCGTAAAAACGCTCGAAGACTGCCGCTTTTCCTTTCTGCATGTGTTCCCGTATTCGAGACGCAAGGGAACCGCGGCGGATGCGATGACCGGCTTTATTCGCGGCGATATCGCCAAAGCCCGCACCGATCAGCTGCTCGAGCTGTCCGCAAGGCTGCGCGAAAAGGATATGGACCGCTTTGACGAGGCACAGGTTTTAGTCGAACGTGCGGACGCGAACGATCCAAACCGGTATCTTGGGTATACATCCCAGTACCATCCGATCCAGATTCTCAGCGAAACGCCGCTGAATGGCCGCGTAAATGTTAAAATGACGGAAATCCAGGACGGCCATTACCTCGCCGTTTTAAAAGAAGAGTAGAAGAAGAGTAGAAAGGGATTTATGAGACTTTCAAAAATGTTCAAGGATACCCCGACCATCAACATCGAAGGGCTGTCCTTCGATACGCGAACGATTAAAAAAGGCGATATGTACTTCTGCCTGCCCGGTCTGTCGAGCGACGGTCACGACTATATCGATCAGGCGATTGAAAAAGGCGCCATCGCGATTGTGCATTTCAAGCCGGTTGTACCGTCGGCTGCCGGCGTAGTCTATATCCGTGTAGACGATACGCTCGACGCGATGAATCAGGCGGCGCGGATTTTCTACAACCGTCCAAGCGACGATCTGCGCATGTACGGCGTGACGGGAACGAACGGAAAGAGTACCGTCACCAACATTATTCGCCACCTCAGCCAGCCGCAGACCCCCTGCGGCTATATCGGAACCATTGCGATTTCCTATGGCGACAAGACGCTCGTGCCGGAACTGACGACGCCGGACGCGATCACGCTGCAGCGTCTGCTTCGCGATATGGTCGACGCGGGCATGAAAGCCTGCGCCATGGAAGTTTCTTCGCACGGCCTGGCGCAGAAGCGCGTGAAAGGCATCGATTTCGATGTGGCAGTCTTTACCAACTTCACCTACGATCATCTCGACTTCCACGGAACGATGGAACGCTATTTTGAAGCCAAATCCCTGCTGTTTTCCAGGCGTGTAAAAAGCGAAGGCGTCTCCATTCTCAACGCGGACGATCCGAAATGCGCGGATCTGGCTGCGCTCAGTGCGGCTCGCGTAAAAACGTACGGCATCAATTCACCGGCCGACTACCGCGCGATCAACGTCGTGCTCACGAGCACATCGACGTCCTTTAATCTCGTGTACGGCTCCAAAACGTATCCGGTCGTTTCCAACCTCGTCGGCGATTTCAACGTAGCCAACCTTCTGGCAGCCATTGCGGCGGTGCACGAAAGCAGCGATCCGCAGTCCCTCGAAGAAATTCTGACGAAAACCGCGAACATTCCGCAGATCGCCGGACGCATGGAGCAAATCAAGGAAGGCCAGAACTTCAATGTGATCGTCGACTTCGCGCATACGCCGGACGGTCTGGAAAAGATGTTCCAGTTTGGCCGTTCCATTACCAAGCCGGGCGGATCGCTGATCGCCGTCTTCGGATCGGCGGGCAAGCGCGACAAGCCCAAACGCAAAGTGTTCGGCGAACTGGCCGATCAGTTCTGCAGCATGGTCTATCTGACCGAAGACGACCCGCGCGATGAAGATCCAAAAAAAATTGCGGACCAGATTCGCGAAGGCATGAAAAACGTACCGAACGTTTTTGTTTCTGACCGCTATGAAGCCATTCGGCAGGCGATCGAAGCCGCCAATGAAGGCGATACGGTTCTCATTCTTGGAAAAGGGGATGAACCCTTCATGTACTATGAAAACGGACGCGGCCCATGGGTGGGCGACAATAACGCCGCCAGAGAGTGCCTCAAGCGTCTTCAGGGTGAAACCGTCGACGAAGACTAGCACTCTTTTCCGCATCAAAACCGAGAATTCAATCCACCATACAGAGGATGACGAAAAATCGTGATCCTCTTTGTTTTTGCCAATCCTGCCATTCGGTCATTCTTCTGGCGAAATCGTGAAATCCTTTCTACTATGTTTAAACAGCGCGGACCCAGGCAGGCGGGAACGCGCTGATTTTTTATGTTTCGATATCGGATAGCGTTAGAATCCGCATAGACGATCCGGATTTTGGCAGTCCGCCTGGATCCGGAATACACGCGGCGACTAGGCAAAACTCCATGAGAAAACCTGGAGAGGCGGCGCCTCGGCCGCAGCGGAAATTTTCACATTTTTGAACGTTATCAGTTGAAATCTTTTCGTAGTCACCTATAATAGTGAATGTGATTCAGGAAGGGGGGTTGTAGTATGCCAAAAGTAGTTGTTAAAGAAAACGAACAGCTGGATGACGCACTTCGTCGTTTCAAACGTCAGGTCTCCCGCAACGGTACCCTTGCTGAGGCCCGTAAAAGAGAATTCTATGTTAAACCGGGCGTTAAGAAGAAACTGAAATCCGAAGCTGCACGCAAGGTTCGCCGCGGCAAGTAATGCCAAACAATCTGCTTAGAAGCAGATTTTTTTTTACGAATATTTCATTCCGGTTTGCTTGAATAAAGCGAAAACGCCCAAAAGGAGCGGACGGATCCAGCAGGTTTGATCCCGCGCGAATTCGATTTTCGGCTTTTTAATGCAAGAAGGAACCAACCTCTGGCCGATCGGATTAAAATCGGCTTGAGTCCATAACAGGCTGCGGTCTGAAAAGGAGATTTTTATGGAAAAACTTCTCGATTGTTCCGAACTGCCCTATGACATTCTGGTCGCTCTGCCCGGATTTCAGGATGCCAATTTCAAAGTCATTGAAAAGGCCTTTCCGGTTCAGATTTTTCTGAAAAACCAGACGCTGAAAATTGTCGGTTCTTTGGATGCGGCGATTGAGAAAACCGAACAGGTTCTCGATGCCATGGTACAGTCGCTCGATCGAAACGGGCACATCGATCTTGATGAGGTGGAACGCCTCTGCTTCCTTTCCTCCAAGGGACAGACCGCGCTGATTGTCGACGACGCAGAAGAAGCACCGATTGCCCGTACGCGCGCCGGAAAGCTTATTTATCCGCGCACGCCTCACCAGAAGGAACTGGCGGAAGCATTCCGCAATGAAAAGATCATTTTCGCCTCGGGCGTAGCAGGTACCGGAAAAACGTATCTGTCGGTCGCGTTCGCGGTCGATCAGTTCAAAAAGGAAAAGATTTCCAAGATCATTCTGACCCGTCCGGCGGTCGAAGCCGGCGAATCCCTGGGCTTTCTGCCTGGCGACATGAAAGAAAAGGTCGATCCGTATCTGCGTCCGCTCTATGACGCGCTCAACGAAATGCTGGGCGCGGATACAGTCGAAAAGCTGCAGGAAAAGGAAATCATTGAAATCGCGCCGCTTGCCTTCATGCGCGGCCGTACGCTCAACGACGCCATCGTCATTCTCGATGAAGCGCAGAATACCACAAAAGCGCAGATGAAGATGTTCCTGACCCGAATGGGCAAAAACTGCCGCATGATCATTAACGGCGACGTCTCGCAGATCGACCTGATCCGCAAGGAAGATTCCGGTCTGATCGACGCCTGCAAAATTTTACAGGGCATTGACGGCATTAAAATCCTGTACCTGGATCAGAGCGATGTCGTACGAAATCCTCTGGTACAGAAAATCATTGAACGCTATGAAAACAGCGCCCGCTAAGCCGGACGCTTTTTCTTTGGATATCCGATTCTGGCCTGCGGCCTCTAGGTCAAACCAAAAACGGTGCAAGGACAATACGGATACAATGAAAGCACTAAGAAATGTCCTTTGTGAATTCTTATCTCATCCGATTTGTACAGGACATTGTTCAGAAACAGGAGGGATTTGAAATGGAATCCAATACTGAAACGGTTCAAAATGAAAATCCGATTCTCGGAGCGGTCATGGTCTGTCATCCGCCCATTATCGTGCCCAACGTAGGGCAGGGGGAAGAGCGCCGCATCCAGGACATTACAGACGCCTATGAGCAGGCGGCTGCAGAAATCGGCGCGATGAACCCGGACACGGTCGTCATCATCTCGCCGCACGCTCCAAGCTATTTTGACTACATTCAGCTGACTTCGCCGAAAATTTCCGGAGGCGATCTGAGTCAGTTTGGCGATCACGAAGATCACTACATTATCGATAATGACGTTGAACTCGTACAGGAAATGAGCCGGCTGGCCGAAGAACAGAATTTCCCGATGGGGACGCTTGGACAGCAGGGCGGAAACCTGGATCACGGAACCGTAGTTCCGCTGTACTTTCTCAATCCGCAGATCGGCCACCATACCCGGATCGTTCGGATGAGCATTGGCGGACTCAGTC
>NZ_JBKXLD010000092.1:0-9476 GCF_047010065.1 Allobaculum sp. | reverse complement strand
AAAGTGGACCAGTTTTCAATTACGCAACTGGACCAGTTTTCAATTGACAAAAACAGTACTCGAATTTCCGCCGCGGTATGTGTCCCTCCGAATTTCATCGCTTTATCAAACCGTGTGGAGTAGAACAGGTACCGCTGGAACGTATATTCGTTTACGTTTGCAAAGTAAACGGGGTATCCAATGATACAGCCGTGAATATTCTTGTTGTCGATGTGGACCATTATCGTTTCCAGACCCAGTTTTTCGAATTCTTTTCGTACTTCCTCAAGGGCGACGGCGGTCTTTCCGTTTACCTTCGGGGAGGCGTTGATCAGTCATACGTCCATTTCCTCTGAAACCCTTTCCTGGTTTCTGGAAAAATTTTTGGTCAGCCGGCAGGTCGAAAATCCGCTTTCAATATAGCCAATCAATTCGGTTGTCCGAATCGGAATGGCTCTCTTGAAGTTCGAACGAAATCTCCGGAAAGCAAGGAAGTCCGTTTTGTGAATCAAGCTCGTATCCTTCGTTTGAAAAGGACAGAACAGCCGCAAATGTACCCCTGAAAGAGAAAAGGATCGACTCAGGTACAATAGAACTGTCCAAAGCGCTGAAAACGCCTCCAAGTTACTCTAACCCGGAGGATGGTTCGAGCATTGCGCCGTGCGGACAACCAGAACAGCTTGCAATGGGGAGACAGAAAGAGGGAAGTTATCGATGATTGCCTTATACGAAAGCCGTAAGGGAACCTGGCACAAACAAGCAGAAATGCCCAATCAGGATGCAGCGATCGCCCTGCAGATTCACAATGCGACCATCGCCGTTTTGTGCGATGGGGTATCACTCAATTACCGGATGGAACCTTCGCACAGTGAAGAAGCTTCCCGATTCTGCGTGAAAGAAAGCGTCGCCTATCTTCGTTCGCATTTACACACAAATACGCCGGATGCAGAAATGGACAGCCTGCTGCGCAGTCTTTTTGTTCATGTCCGACAGGAAATGATTCGCTATTTAAACGCGAAAGGCATTGAAGAAGGCGACGCGTCCACAACAATGCTGGTCGCGATTTATCGCAAAGGAAAACTATGGGGCGGTCTGGCCGGAGACGGCGGTATTTTGTATGAACGAACCGATCGTTCGATTGCGATGATGGTTACCGAGATCAAGACGTCTTCGATGGTTTATTCGCTGCGCGATTCCAGGCACTGGGCCTTTTTCAATTCTCTGGGCTCGCCGCTTCCGGTTCGTCGTGTTTTTATCGCGACCGATGGCGTGTTCGATACGATCTGCGGCTGGAACGGCCAGGGCGTCGTCTGTCATGTGGATGAACTGTTCGACTTCTGGAACGTATCCCGTGTGAAGGAAAAACAAAGAGAGGCGTATTTAAAAGCAAGAGTGGACGAAGTCCAGTCCGGAGATGATCTCTCCGTTGCGCTGATTGAGGATTCACACTATTTCCATACAAAATGAGAACGATTAGAATATTCCAGTAAACTCAGGAAATGCGCGAAACGGCGCATTTCTTTTTTGAGGCACATTTCTTTTTTGAAAAGACAGGAAAGCGTCTTCGTGCATGAAAGAAGATCGATCCAAAAGCAGGAAGACGGGAAAAGAGAAAAATTTATGGCAGAAAGACTTTTTGATCATGCTGTCGATCGCTCGAGCGATCATTCGTTGAAGTATCATGCCGGTCCGATGCTGAGCGATCCGAAAATGATTCCGCTCTGGATTGCAGATATGGATTTCGCCGCACCGAAAGCCGTACGCGATGCGCTGGAAAAATGCTGCGCGCTGGGCGTATTTGGCTACACCGCCCCATGGGATAAGTATTTACAGGCGGTACAGAACTGGATGAAATCCCGCCATCATACTGCGATTGAAAAAGACTGGATCGTAACGGCGCCCGGTATTGTTCCGGCGATTATAATCCTGATTCAGGCACTCACAAAAGAGGAAGATCCAATTCTGATTTTCCCTCCGGTTTATCACCCGTTCAAAAACAGTATTGAAGAACTGAACCGTACACTGGTATGCAGTCCTTTAAAGGAAGAGAACGGCATCTATTCCATCGATTTTGAAAATCTGGAGACGCAGCTCAAAGAGAAAAAAGTGCGTATGATCATCTTCTGCTCGCCGCATAATCCGACGGGAAACGTCTGGGCTAAAAAAGATCTCCAGCGTCTGGCTGCCCTTTGCAAAAAGTACGATATTGTGCTGGTCAGCGATGAAATTCACATGGACTTTGATCCCGATCATCGTCATACGACCATGCTGGAAGCGGATCCGACCATTGCGGATCAGCTCGTTCTCTGCACCGCTCCATCCAAGACATTCAACCTGGCTGGTCTGCAGGATTCCAACCTGATCATCCCAGATGAAACCATTCGCAAAGCCGTACGCAAGACGATGTCACGCTGCGGTATGGGCGAGGCCAATGTTCTCGGCCTTGTCGCCTGTCAGACTGCCTACGAGCACGGTGCCGAGTGGGTAGATGAGCTGAACGCCTGTATCCGCGAAAACGCGCGGTTTATCCAGAAGTATCTGGAAGAACACATTCCGGAAATTCGCATGGCCATTCCGCAGGGAACATACCTGTTCTGGCTCGACTGCCGAGGCCTGCAGATGAGCGATGAAGAACTGCACGACTTCTTTTTGAACAAAGCGCATCTCTGGCTCAATGACGGCGTGATGTTCGGTCAGGAAGGAAGCGGATTCATGCGTCTCAATGCCGCCTGCCCAAGATCGACGCTCAAGCGCGCGCTCGACCAGCTTGCTGATGCCTGGAACGAAAAGAAGAAGAACCAGATCCCGATCGGCGATCTGTCGCTGCGATAGAAAGCCGTAAACTGGAAAGACAAAAACAGCCGCCCCTGCGAAGAAGAGAACGAAGCGTTCGTCCGGCTTTCTTCTTTGAATACGGGGCGGCTTTTCTTCTGGAAACAAGGACGACTGCAAATTGTCGAGACTGCACAATTCGAAAAAGAATTTGTCACATCCCGCTCATTTTCCATCTGCAAAGACCAACAAATGGATCGATTCTTTCTTTTTTGAAACAGAAAGGCATATAATTGAGTGATTCACTATTTTATTTAGGAGATGAATGGAGGAATATTATGAGTTACGCAAGCTTCAACGATATCGTCGCACACATGAAAAACTACGGATTCGTATACCAGGGATCCGAAATCTACGGCGGCCTTGCCAATACCTGGGATTTTGGTCCGCTTGGTATCGAACTGAAAAATAATATCAAAAACGCCTGGTGGAAACGCTTCATCCAGGAACAGCCGGAAAACGTCGGCATTCAGTCGGCCATTCTGATGAACCCGCAGGTATGGGTAGCCAGCGGCCACGTCGGCGGATTCTCCGACCCGCTCATGGACTGCAAGGACTGCAAAACCCGCTACCGCGCAGATACCCTGATTGAAGACGCCACCGAGGGCAAGGTCAATCCCGCTGGATGGACCAACAAGCAGATGGAAGAATTCATCGACGAGCACGAAATTGTCTGCCCGAACTGCGGCAAGCACAACTTCACCCCGATTCGCCAGTTCAACCTGATGTTTAAAACGTTCCAGGGCGTTACCGAAGACGCGAAAAATGAAATTTATCTGCGCCCGGAAACCGCACAGGGCATTTTCGTAAACTTCAAAAACGTACAGCGCACCATGCGTAAGAAACTGCCGTTTGGCGTCGGCCAGATCGGTAAATCGTTCCGTAATGAGATCACACCGGGCAACTTCATTTTCCGTACCCGTGAATTCGAACAGATGGAACTCGAATTTTTCTGCAAGCCGGGAACCGATCTGGAATGGTTCAAGAAACTCGAAGGCATGTGCGAACAGTTCCTGCATGACCTCGGCCTGACTTCCGATCGTCTGCGCCTGCGTGCTCATGATCAGGAAGAACTTTCCCACTATTCCAACGCAACCACCGATATCGAGTACCTCTTTGGCGCTCCGATCGGCTGGGGCGAACTCTGGGGCATTGCTGACCGTACCGACTTTGACCTCACAGCGCACCAGAACACATCCAAGCAGTCTCTGGAATACTTCGACCAGGAAGCCAATGAAAAATACATTCCGTATGTTATTGAACCTTCCGTCGGCGTTGAGCGTCTGATTCTTGCGGTTATGTCGCAGGCTCTCGAAAACGAACAGATTTCCGAAAAGGACAGCCGTATCGTTCTTCGCCTGCATCCTTACCTCGCTCCATATAAGGCAGCCGTTCTTCCGCTGTCCAAAAAGCTTTCCGAACAGGCCAGAGCGCTCTGCGGCGATCTCGCTCGCGACTTCTCCGTAACCTACGATGAAGCCAATAACATCGGTAAACGCTATCGTCGTCAGGATGCGATTGGTACGCCGTTCTGCATCACCGTTGACTTTGAAACGGAAAATGACGGCTGTGTAACCGTTCGTGAACGCGATTCCATGGAACAGGTCCGCATTCCGCTGACTGAAGTGAAAGACTACATCGCTTCCCGCGTTCAGTTTGCCTAGGCTCTTCCATTTCAGGCTGCTCCCGCTCTGGGAGCAGCAGCTGATTCGAGAAGAGAAATTCCTTTTGCGTATTACGAATGGAATGGGATCCATTTCGCCGCGTCGAAAAGCGAGTACCCTTCACCTCATTTTGTCATCCGCCCGGATTAAAAAGTTACGCATTTTGTTCATTTGCACAGTGAACGAAACGTCGACGATTGAACAGAGCGAAAACGGGGCGAAAACGATACGCGACGTACGACTGCTATTTCCTTCATTTACTGATCAAAGAGCCGAATTCTGCCTCCGGCTCTTTGCTTGTTTTCATAAAACGGCGTGATCCCCCAGGGAAAGGAGCCTGAGTTTCATGCAGATTCCTGAACAGGATCTTCGTAATATTTTGGATCAGACCGATATCATTTCGGTCATTGAGCGGTATGTCCCTCTCGAAAAAAAGGGAAAAGAATATCTTGGTGTCTGTCCGTTTCATGACGACCATTCGCCATCCATGCGCGTCTCCCCGGACAAGCAGATTTATAAATGCTTCAGCTGCGGCGCCGGCGGCAATGCGCTTCGCTTCATTCAGAACATTGAACATATCTCTTTTCCGGAAGCAGCGGCGAAAGCTGCCGAATGGATCGGCTATCCGCTCAACATTCAGAAGGCTGAACCGGATGAAAAGAGTGTTCAGAACCGCGACGCGTACGAAACGCTGCGCCTGTTTACGGTGTACTGTTCGTACGAGCTGTTCAGTCAGGACGGACTGAAGGCCCTGTCCTATTTGAGCGGCCGCGGCTTTTCGAAAGAAATACTGAAAGAATACGAAATCGGCTATGCGCCGGAAGCCGGCATGGTCAAGGACTATCTGACGCATCGCATTTCCGATCGAACCATGCTGGAAAAAACCGGTCTGGTTCAGATTGGAACGAACGATCTCATCCCGAGCTTTTACAACCGGATTATGATTCCGATCCATGACGCCAACGGTAAGCCGGTTGGGTATACCGCCCGTATTTTGCCGCCGGCGCAGGGACCGAAGTATGTCAATACGACGTCCACGGAGCTTTACGATAAAAGTTCGCTGATTTTTAATTATCACCGCGCGAAGGATGAAGCCCGCAAAGCCGGCCGCGTCATTCTCTGCGAAGGCGCCATGGACGTACTGGGACTGGCCAAAGGCGGCTTCAAAGAAGGTATTGCCTGTCTAGGAACAGCGCTGACGGATACGCAGCTCGGCCTGATCGCCGCGCTGAACGTTCCGGTCACGCTCTTTTATGACCAGGATGAGGCAGGCCAGAACGCGGTCTGGAAATTTGCGCAGAAAGTGCAGAATACCGGAATCCGCTTTTCCATCGTCGCCAATGCGCCGCGAAAAGATCCGGATGAAGTGTTCAATGCCTACGGCCGGGAAGGACTGGAACAGGCGATTGAACAGACCGTCTCGTACGCGTCCTTCGCGTTCGACTATTTAAAAAATCAGTACAATCTCAACAACTACGAGGATAAGAAGCAGTACGCTCGCGCCATGGAGTCGATCATTCGAACGACCCTCGAATCGTTCGAACAGAATGCGGCGTTTGAAAAGCTGAAAGCACTGACCGGCTTTTCCTTTACCGCCGAACCCCTCAAGCCTGTCTGGCAGCCAAACCGCTTTAAAAAAGGCGGAAAAGCAGCAGGGAATGCCGCTCCAGCGGTCATCCCGCCGGTTGTCAAAGGCCGTCTGCAGGCGGAAAAATCCGTCCTGTGGTCCATTCTGTTTCATGAGAGCTTTCTGAAGCAGTTTCAGGAGCAGGTCGGCTTCTTCTCGAATCCCGCCTGTTCGAGACTGTCTCTCTACATTTTGCATGCGTATAAGACCGATGCCTCGCTGGATCCGGCCATTCTGATCGAACAGATAGAAGAGCCGGATGCGCGGGATCTGCTCGTTGAACTGGCGGAATGGCCGGACTATTCCGATCTGCTTCCTCAGTTTTTCGACGATGCCGTCTGCAAAATTAAATCGGATATGTTATCGCACAAGATCGATTCCCTGACGAGGCAAATTCGTCAGGCGAGAGATCTGAGCGAAAAAATAGAACTGACCAAAACGAAACAGTCGCTGGTTCTCGAAAAGAACCGGCTCAAAAAGACGGTCCAGTTCTGAGCTGCACGAATGGACCGTTCTATTCACGGCATGCGTCTTTGTTAAACCGCACGCTGTCCATCGCCTCGCTGTCCATTTCGCACATGGATGGCGGGCGAATTTTCATAATTGGAAAAAGAAACATAGAAAGGAACCTGATACGATGACCAGAAAAGCCAGGAAATTCCGTTCGCTCGATGAAGCGAAAGAGTATCTGCTTTCTATGAGAGATCAGAAAGAAGCGGTTGATCTTTGTGACTTTCAGGAGATGATTACTTCCCTTGATCTGAGTGATGAAGAAAATGAGGATCTGTTTGAATGGATCCGAAACAGCCAGGTCCTCGAACTCGATTCGGATACGGAGGGACTCGAAGCCGACGACCTCGATGACGAGCCTGTCCGTTCCAGAAAGGCCCCCTTTCCCGAAGACTTCGGCGAAGCTCTGGAAGGAAGACTGGATCAGGAGCTTAAGGTAGACCAGGAAGAAGAATTAGAAGAAGAACTGGAAAGCGAAAGCACTCAGGAAGAAGAGGAGAACTTCAGCCAAACCGCAAAGTCGCGCAGGGCCTCTTATGACGAGATTGAAAAACTCGAAAAGGCATTTGAGGAAAATTCCAAAAATCGCAGCAGCGATCCCGTACGCATGTATTTGCGCGAAATCGGTCAGATTCCTCTGCTCACCGCCCAGCAGGAAAAGGAAGCCGCCAAAGGCTACCAGGAAGAAGGACGCAAGGAATGCCGCGATCTGCTGATCAATTCCAACCTGCGTCTTGTCGTTTCCATTGCCAAAAAGTTCAACGGGCGCGGCCTGCCGCTGCTCGATCTGATTCAGGAAGGAAACTGCGGCTTGATCAAGGCGGTCGAAAAATTCGACTACAAGCGCGGATTTAAGTTTTCAACGTACGCGACCTGGTGGATCCGCCAGTCCATTACGAGAGCCATCGCTGACCAGTCCAAGACGATTCGCATTCCGGTCCATATGACCGAGACGATCAACAAGCTGACGCGTATTCAGCGTCAGCTCATTCAGGATCTGGGACGCGATCCGCTTCCGGAAGAAATTGCGGAAAAGCTTCCGAATATGAAACCGGAAAAAGTCCGTGAAATTCAGCGGATCGCTCTTGAACCGGTTTCGCTCGAAACGCCGATCGGCGAAGAAGACGATTCGCATCTTGGCGATTTCATTGAAGACAAAACGTCCATTTCTCCAGTGGAATACACCCACAACCAGCTGCTCAAGGACGAAATCGCGCTCGCGTTAGAAACGCTGAACAAAAGGGAAGAGGAAGTCATCATGATGCGCTACGGCCTCCATGACGGTCAGCCCCGTACCCTGGAAGAAGTCGGACAGGCGTTTTCGCTGACGCGCGAACGCATTCGCCAGATTGAAGTCAAGGCGCTGCGCAAGCTCAAAAGCCCGGCCCGCTCCAAACGGCTGAAGGATTTTAAACAGTAATGGAAATTCAGAAACTCCCCGGACTTTCGACGCTATCCAAACGCCTGAACATTCTGGCGCAGGAAGTCGAAGGTCCAGTACTTGCGGATATCGGCTGTGATCACGGTTTCGTATGCATTCAGGCTCTTCTAAACGGCAAAGTGCAGAAAGCCTATGCCTGTGATTTGCGGGAAGGCCCGCTCGAATCAGCCAGAGCCAATGTCGCTCAGGCGGGTCTTAGCGATCGGATCTTCTGCCGCCTTCGAAACGGGATCGAAGGATTAGAAGACGATGTGAATCAGATTCTGATCGCCGGCATGGGCGGTACGCAGATCGAACAGATTCTTGCGGCCAGTCCGCTTCCGGATCGAGTATCGTCCCTGCTGCTTTCTCCGCATAAGGATACCGAACATCTGCGCCAGTGGCTCTGCGATCATGGCTTTACCATTGTCCGCGAGCGGATGATTCAGGACGGCCATTTTTATCCGCTGCTTTATGTACGCCCTCCAAAAGCAGAGAAGCAATCGCCGGCGGTCGATGGTACGCTGTCGCCTCAGGCCCTGTATTTTGGCGTTCATCCAAAACGGGACGCGGATTATGATGCGTGGCTGTTGTGGCGGCTTAACAAATGGAAAACCATCTGTAAAACCATGCCGGAAGATAAGAAAGCACCGTTTCTGCAGAAAATCGAGATGGCAAGATCCCTCCAGAATCTCTCAGACGGATCTGTCTCATCTACACTGGATCCAGAGAAGGAATAAGCGTCCAAAACCGGTCCAGCTGCTTTTTTCACCACAGGAAATGAACAGGCTATCGTCAGGAACTGAATTCCTTACGGTAGCTTTTCCTTTGTCTGGACTGAGCCGTTTTGCGGCGCAGACGACGTGAAAAAAGCGGAAATCCAAAGGAGATCCCCGCTGAACTGCGAATGGAGCAGCGCAAATCGATAGTGATCTGGTTTCTGTGAGTGAATTGAAACAGTAAATGCAGCCATTGAACGGATAAAAATGAGCTGTTTTTGTCAATTGAAAACTGGTCCAGGCGCGTAATTGAAAGGCTGGCCCGTGAATGGAATATCACGGTGGAAGAAATGCGGGCAATTCTCTCGGCCCGCATTGAGGCCGGAATGAATGACCCTGACCCGAAGAAGCGGGTGCAATGGGAAAGGATATCCCGCGCCGGGACGATACCTGCGCCGGAAGAGCGGCTTCGGCAGGCGGTAGAGCCGATCGAAGCCGAAGGGTGCGGCGATCTGCTTCGATGGTATCCGATTTTATGAGCAAGGGTGCATTTTTAAGAGCGGGATTTTGAATAATGGCAAGAATGAAAAACAGCAGGTTTGCGCATCGCTATGTGCCGCCTGCTGTTTTTCGTATCTATTTCTCTGTCTGTACAAATTTTGTCCTTTCTGAGTAAGCGTCAAATAAAAGACGGGTATTTTCTCGACCGCCTCCTTGGGATAATT
>NZ_JBKXLD010000091.1:0-9488 GCF_047010065.1 Allobaculum sp. | reverse complement strand
ATCCAAGGCCGTCCAGACGGCCGATGGAAGCATCCAGCCACGGACTTGGCCAGCTTTGCGCTAAACTGATTCGCGAACTTTCCCCTCAGCAAGTCGTGATCGGACTGGGCGGAACCGGAACCAATGACGGCGGCATGGGCTTTCTGGGCGCTTTTGGAGCCAGATTTTACGACCGCAGCCGTCATCTGCTTCGGCCGAGCGCGCAGAACTTAAGCAAAATCGCGTTCATCGACAAGCGGGAATTTTCCTTCCCGGCGTCGGTTCAGTTTGTGGCTGCCTGCGATGTCTCCAATCCGTTTATCGGAGAAAACGGAGCCACGCATGTGTTCGGCCGGCAGAAAGGTCTGCGTCCGTTTCAGATCGCGGGCGTGGAAAAAGCAATGAGCTGGTTCTGCGCGAAAATTGATCAGACCTTTCATGTTAATCTCAATGCATATCCCGGAGCCGGCGCGGCCGGCGGACTGGGCGGCATGCTTGGCGCCGTCTTTGACGCCCGCATCGAGTCCGGAATCCGCCTTCTTGCATCCGGAAGCCGTATGATTGAAGAAATTCAGGACGCGGATCTTGTCATTACCGGGGAAGGGCAGAGCGACGAGCAGTCCGCCAACGGAAAAGCGGTCGCGCAGATCGGAAAAATGGCCAGCCAGTACGATAAACCGGTCGTCGTCATCAGCGGAGCCCTCTCCACCGGCTATGAAAAGCTGTACGATCTGGGGATCGACGCGCTGTTTTCTACCGCGGACCGGGCTATGTCGTTTTCACAGGCTCTCAAAAGCGGTCCGGAAAAGCTCGAAGCCCAGGCGGAAAATATCATGCGTCTGCTTCAGGCCGCAGAAAGGATTTACAGGCGATGAAATCTTATGTTTTAGTTTCGAGCGCGCTTTGCGCCAGCCTTGTGCTGGGGGCCTGTTCGAATACTTCGAAAAAGCCGTATACCGTTATTGATGTGACGATGGATGAACTCGATACGCTCTTAGAGGAAAAGAAAACCTTCCCTCTGCTCGTCGAGCGGGAAGGCTGTGCGTTCTGTGCCGCGATGAACAGCTATATCGATCAGACGAAAAACGAACATGACAACATCACGGTCTACCATCTCGATACCACCGAATTCAAGCTGTTCCGCAAAGAGGAAGGCGCCAAAACGCTGGTCAGCGATACCGAAGACGGCAAGCGTCTGCTGGAACTGTTCCCCTATTTCCTCTATACGCCGGCGATTTACCGCATTGAAGACGGCAAGCCGGTGGACGGCGCGTTTGGCTATGACGAAACCAGACATACCGTCTCCCTCTGGAATCTCGATTCCACTATCGACTGGGACGGCGCGCAGAATATTCCCGTCTGGGACTATCTCGAAGAGTGCCAGCCCAAAGCGCAGTAATTCCTACGGACAGGCACGTCCCAGAAAAACAGGAAAGTCAGGCAGGATCTTTTCATAGGTCCTGCTTTTTCATGGCAGACCGTTTTACTTTGTTATCCCGGACAGATTACAGGCGTGAAAAAGCGCCATTTTGAGGGAAAATCGACAGGTTTGCGGCGAAAATCGCACCCAATACGAGGGATAGAAGAAAAGAAACACCGCTCTGCGCTTTGTGCGCTAGAATGTAAGAAAATGTAACAAAATGCGCCGCCAAGTCCCGCTGCACGCAGGGCTTTTCTGCGGCCGCTTTTTCTTCTTTTACCGGGCAAAAAGTGCCGGTCAGGGAAGGAAGAATTATGGAAAGGCAGGATATCATTTATGTCTTCAACGAGATCGAGTGAACTGGAAAACAATGTTTTTTTCTGGCAGAAGCTGGATACGCTGGTTCTTTCAGGAAATATGGAAACCATTCGGCAGGCCGGATCGCCGAGCGTGGACTATCCGCGGCTCTCCTATCCGGTGGACTATGTACGGATCACGGACGCCATCAGTGCTAACGGGGTACCGCTGCTCGGGTTTAAAGGCGAAGGCAAGGGCCTTAGCGTCACCGCGATTATTGTGCAGGCGGACATTCTCGAGCGGGAGCTTCTGACCAAAGTGCTCATTGGCTGCGACGAAGAAGAGACAGAACGCATCGTCAAGTTCATCAACGCGGCAGAGTTTCAGAAAGCCATTCTCGTACGCCGTTCCAACACCGTTCCCACATGGGCGCAGGCGGAACAGTAAACCGTATTTTTTTTCAGAGAATCCTTTAAAAAGAGTGTGAAAAAGACGTATGAAAACGCGAATCTTTTTTCCTGAAGGTCAGAGGAAGTGCGGTGGGGGTTTTGTGTTATACTGGAACAAATGGAGGTAATTCCCAATGGAACTGAAAGATTCTCAGACCTGGAAAAATCTCGAAGCTGCGCTCGCAGGTGAGTCCCAGGCATACACCAAGTACCAGTGGTTCGCAGCCCAGGCGAAAAAAGAAGGCTACAACTACATCTCTAACATTTTCACAGAAACATCCGGCAACGAAAAAGCTCATGCGAAAGTATGGTTCAAGTATCTGCACGAAGGACAGGTACCAGATACGCTGACCTGCCTGCAGATGGCTTGGGATGGTGAAGACTACGAAACCACAACCATGTACGCAGACTTCGCTAAAGTCGCTCGTGAAGAAGGCTTTACCGAAATCGCACGCAAAATGGAACTGATCGGTGAAATCGAAGCCCATCACAGAGACAGATACGGCGACATGATGAACCTGATCAAGAACAACCTCGTGTTCGAGAAACCGGAAGAAGTAAACTGGATCTGTCTCAACTGCGGCTATGTAACAAAAGCAAAAGCTGCACCGAAAGTATGCCCAGTCTGCAAACATCCGCAGGGCTGGTTCGAAGCTGTTGTTGACTACAACCAGAACCTTGCTAATCCTTCCCACTAGTTCGGTTTAACCCGAAAGAAAATACAATCGGAAGACACAAAGCCGCTTGCGCAAAACGCTGGCGGCTTTTTCTATGGAAAGAGAGATTGAATTTTTCATCCTTTTCGTGCAGTAAGCACGACGGGGGCAGTCTTGAAAAAGTGGCTGATTCTTTTGGCATGGGTTTTGGTACAATAGCCGTATGACTCAGGATATTGTTCGACAGGCCGAGCGGACGATGCGATGGCTGGAAGAAGGCCATACGCTCGTCTTTTCCAATCCGCGCCTTCTGGCTCGAAAAAACGGCGATACGATTGCGATCAGTGCACCCGGCTATACGCTTCGTCTGCGTACTGAGGACTTTGTTTCGCTTTACGGCCATCTGGAATGCGCCGTGCTGAACGAAAAGGAAGGCATCGACGAGCAGAAGGATGAAGAATACTATGCCTGGAGGAGAATCAAGCAATGAAAAAAGAGAAAAAACCAGTACCTGTTATTTATACGACGACCGCGCGCGGCTCGCTGTTTCGCTCCGGATCCGTCAATTCGACGCTTTATTTTGCGATCAATCCGGATCCCGAACTCTTGGAGTCGGAGCCGGAGTACAGAGAATACTTTGAGGAAATGAAGACGAAGGAAATCCCGCAGGCCATCGTCAACAAATTTGTGGTCAGCCAGCCGTTATACATTACCAACGATCGGATTCCGTTTGTGATCTTCAAATCCAACATCGACGAATACAGCCTGAAGGAATTCTGCAAAGCCATCCTGCAGGAATTCAGCTTCCATACCGGAAAGGCGCATACCGGCGTATACGGCTTTGACAAAACGATGTTCCTGGAAATTGGCAAGGAACCGCGTTTCTCGTTTACCCAGCATGGCGACAAGCTGACCCGCAGCGAAGAGATGGAACGCTTTAAAAATCCGCTTGCCTTTGAAGGCGACATGCAGGATCAGGGCATCATGGTGCCGTTTTATGCCTGGAAGGAAGAAAAGAGACGTCTGGCCATTCAGGAGCAGGAAAAAGCAGCCACCGAAGAGGAAGAAGTCGTTTCCTGGTAAGGCTTTTTCAGACAGAATCAAAACGGCGAACCCGGCGCGGTCCGCCGTTTTTTTACAGGACGGTTTTCGTTTTTAGCCCAGTAAAATCCGAACAGGGAAACGTCCCTGTATCGTAAAGACAGGTTTTACTGGACAGGAGAGGAATGGAATTATGCGAATCATTCATCTGGCCGACCTTCATTTAGGCAAGAAGGTGTTCGGCTACAATCTCGAAGAAGAACAGCGCGACATGCTTGCGCAGGTTTTAGCGCTCGTGGAAGAGAAAAAGACGCATGCGGTACTCCTTTGCGGCGACATTTACGATACCGCCATGCCGCCCGTCAGTGCCGTCGAGCTGCTGGACTGGTTTTTAAACGAGCTGCACAAACGGGGGCAGAGCGTGCTGATGATCAGCGGAAACCACGATTCCGCCGGCCGTCTAAGCTTTGGCTCGCAGCTGCTCGAAGCCTCCGATCTGCATATTGCCTCGGTGTATGACGGATCTGTCCCGTTTGTGGATCTGGAAGAAGGCGAAGAGCGGGTGCGCGTCCATATGCTTCCGTTTATTAAGCCCGTTACCATTCGGGCGGTCCACGAAAGAGAGTGCGCGAGCTGGGATGAAGCAATGGCGATCGCAATGGAAACTGTCGAGCTCGATTCGAGCGTGTCCAATATTCTGATGAGCCATCAGTTTTACATGGGCAGTGAAACGAGCGACAGCGAAACTCATTCGGTCGGTACGCTCGATCAGATTTCGACTTCTTTTCTCGAGCCGTTTGACTATGCGGCGCTCGGTCACCTGCATAAGCCGCAGGCAGTCGGCGATGAGCGCTTTCGCTATCCGGGAAGCCTGCTCAAGTATTCCGCTTCGGAACTGGACTGGCCGCGCGCGTTTACCGTACTGGAAACGCAGCCCGATCACTCGGTGAAAATTGAGCGGATTCCTGCGGTGCCCAAACGGGATTTTGTGCGTCTGCAGGGGACGTTTGATGAAATCGTCAGCCGGGAATTTCGACAGAGCGTCAATCCGGAAGACTACGTCTATATCGTTCTCGAAGATGAGCAGGAAGTGTTCCAGGCGTTTGAAAAGCTCTCCAGCATTTACGAGCGCCTGCTGAAAATAGAATATTCCCATCTTCATAAAGGCATCAGCGAGCAGGATCTTCAAAACGTTCAGACGAAAATGAAATCCTTTGAAGAAATCGCCTGCGAATTTTTTGAACTTCAAAACGGCATCGAACCGTCGCCCCAGCAGAAAGAGGCGCTGTTCGATGCCTGGGAGGCTGTCCATGAAACCGATTAATCTGAAAATGAGCGCGTTTGGTCCGTACGCCCGTACGGAAGAGATCGATTTTCGCGTGTTCGAAAACAAGGGACTCTTTCTGATCAGCGGCGATACCGGTGCCGGCAAAACGACAATTTTTGACGGAATCGTCTACGCGCTTTACGGCGAACTGTCCGGGGATGTACGCAAACCGGGCATGCTTCGTTCCAAATACGCCGATCCGTCCACGGAAACGTATGTAGAACTGGTGTTTGAAGTCGGCGATCAGACGTATACGATCCGCCGTTCGCCAGAATACGAACGCCCAAAAACGCGCGGAACCGGCATGACCAAGCGGCCTTCCAGCGTGGAAATGATTCTTCCTGACCACAAAGCCCTGACCAAGCAGATGGAAGTCAGCGCCAAGGTGCAGGATCTGCTCGGGCTGGATATGAAACAGTTCAAGCAGGTCGCCATTCTGGCGCAGGGCGAATTTCTGAAACTGCTGCTGGCCGGGACGCAGGAGCGTACGGAAATTTTCCGGGAACTGTTCAATACGGTTGAGTACGACCGGCTTCAGAAGGAAATCGCCGAACAGGCCAAAGCGTCCGCCCAGACGTGCACGGGCATGGAAGACGACCTTCGGCGCGCCCGTCAGGCGCTTGAAGGGGTGGATGAGGAAACCCGCGAAGATACGGCCTTGTTAAAAGCCTGGCTCATCCAGCAAAATGCCCGCATGGACCAGCTGGCACAGCGCTTTGAAAAGACCACCAATGAAAATGATGCCATTCAGAAAAAGGCAGGACGTCTGGAAAGCCAGTCTCTGGAGTACCAGAAATGGAAAAAGGCACGCAGTGCCTGGCAGAGTGCAAAGCCGCAGTTTGACCGGCTGCAGGAAGAAGCACAGAAACTCGAAAGCCAGAAGGAGAAATTCGAGCGCCAGAAAACCGAAGAGAAAAAGCTGGAAGAACAGATCACCCGCTATGATGAAGCCCAGACGGCCAGTACCCAGGCTGCTCAGGCGCAGGCGAAAACGAGACAGGCGGCCCAGCTGGCGGAACAGATGCAAAAGCAGCTCGAAGAACGCACTGGACAGATCCAGGACACAAGAAAATCGCTAGAAGCCTTTTCGCAAAGCGAAGTGGAGCTGGAAAAAGTCAAAGTTCTCTTCGATCAGTTTGAAGAAATCCAGAGTCTGGAAAAGAAGCGTCGGACCGAACAGAAAACGCTGGAACAGGAAGAAGGAAACTGCGGCCGCCTTCTTCGCGAAGCCGATCAGGCTATGGAAAGCTACCGGCAGGCCAGTTCTCTGTTTTTAGCCGGGCAGGCCGGCATTCTCGCCAGTCATCTCGAAGACAGTCACCCATGCCCCGTCTGCGGTTCTCTTTCTCATCCATCGCCGGCTGTTTTGCCGGACAATGTCCCGGATGAAAAAACGGTGCAGAAACTGGAGAAGGCCTCTTCGGCAAGCCGCAATGCGGCAGTGCAGGCCTCTCAGACATGCGCGGTACTGCGCAGCCGGATCGGCCAGTCGGATACGCAGATCGCGGCGCTCAAGGAAAAAATCCCTGCTGAGGAAAGTGCAGAGAAAATTACAGCGCGCAAGGCGGAACTCGAAAAAGAAATTCAGCAGAAAGCCAGACTGAAAAAGCAGCTCGATCAGCTGGAAGCTGCGCAGGAAAAAGAGCAGAAGCAGCTCGAAAGCCAGAAAACACAGCTTGCTTCCCTGCAAAGTCAGGAAGCAGCGGCCGTGCAGAAAGCCAAAGTCCTTCGGGAGCAGCTGAGCATTGAAGATCCGCAGAAAGCGAAGGAAGCTCTGGACAGCCTGCGAAAAGAGTGTGCAGTCTATGAAAAAAATGTGAAGGAAAACCAGGCCCAGCTGCAGCTGGCCCGTCGAGAGATCGACCAGGCGCAGGGCGTGCTGTCCACCTTTGAAAAAGAACCGGAAGATCCTGCCAAAGAGCTGGAGAAAACCAGCTTGCAAAAAGAAGAACTTCGAACCCAGCTGTCCGCCTTGCGAAAAGAGCAGCTCAATCTGCAGGCTCTGGTGCAAAACAACCAGCGCCAGCTGAAAATCTGCGAAAAGATCGAAGCCGATCTGCCGGCCGCACGCAAGGAAGCCGGCATGCTGAAAAATCTGTCCGATACGGTAAACGGTTCGCTGAAGGGCGTGCAGAGAATCAATCTGGAAACGTATGTGCAGACTGCTTTTTTTGAACAGATCATCAACCGCGCCAATACACGGCTTTTCACCATGACCAGCGGACAGTATGAATTGAAACGCGCACAGGACGAAGGCGGCCGTGCCAAGTCCGGTCTGGGCCTGGATGTCTGCGACCATTTCAACGATTCCGTACGGCCGGTACGAAGTCTGTCCGGCGGCGAACAGTTCCTGGCTTCTCTCTGTCTCGCATTGGGTCTCTCGGAAGAGATTCAGGCAAGCGCTGGCGGAGTTCGTCTCGAAACGCTGTTTGTCGACGAAGGCTTTGGATCGCTGGACGAAGAATGCCTCAGCAAAGCAATCGACGCGCTGGGCCAGATTGCATCTTCCCGAATGGTCGGCATCATTTCCCACGTCGAATCTCTGATGAACCGGATCGACAATCAGATTATGGTGCGCAAGGATCCGTCCAAAGGCAGCTATGTGACCATTCAGACAGCCTGAATCTGTTCGTAAAGCGAGGAAAGAAAAAGTACCTCGCCGGGCGGCTGCATAAACTTTCGAAAAACGATAAAGCTTTTGGCCAAAGATAAAGCCAAAGGCTTTTTGTCTGCCAGACTGAAGGGTTATCCCAAAACGACATAGAAGCTTTAGACGCTGCGGGGATTGTTTTCCTCCCTTCGAAAGAAGGTTTCGACGATGAAGCTAAGGAATTTCTCGAACAAGTCAGAAATTTAGAGGTTGAATATGCGCAGGATTATGACAGCCCGCGAGAGAAATTGTTCTGAATATGCGGTGATCTAGCCGATAAAATCCAAGATCAAATCGCCCCATAACGGATCAAAGTCAGAAAAATGTGGCAGCTCTGGTGAAATAGAACTTAACAAGTTTAGGGCTCCAGTCGAATCTCTCGAGCATGCAGCGGTACGAACGTCATTAAAGACAGACGGTTTTAGCTCTTTTATGTTCAGTGCACTTCTCCCGGCATTTTACTGCCGGTCGATTTAGATGTAGACATTTTTATGAAAAGTAAAGTTTCGTAGAATGGATTTGTTCTGTCCGTTCGCTGACAAAAGCTTTATTCACCGCGTTTCTGGCAATAAAGTAAGGCAAGATCAAAAGCGGCTCTCAGAAAAAAACTCTCTACGGGGAGAAATTTGAAAAACGAATGCACTGTATGGCGTTAAGTTCGTTGTTATGGCTTTAACCAGTACGAACCGGGTTGAGACGCCTCCTGGGAGTACCGGTTAGCATGCCGCTCCATTCTTTTGCAGAAAGGGGAATAATCTTGGAATCTTTTGATTAGGATTTGGTTGAAAGATACGTACGATTGTTTTTACCAACGGCGATGCTCGGCGGGTATGGATCGGAAATGTGACAAAAGCTGGCGATCATCCTATCGAAACGGATGACACGATAGGTGTCACGGAAGCTGATGAGAGCTTTAATGCTTATTTCCCTGATGAAATAGAATCCATTGAATTTGTGGACCCCTAACCGGGTCTTTTTCTTTCGGTAGAGGCTGTCTGTTTATGTGCAACAGAACCAATTCGATCCGACAGTCCCTGAATAAGTGCGCTTTGATGGAGCCATAGAATTTGAGGGGAATTGAAATTCTGAGTGCTTTAAAGGATGGGTATACAGTTGGTTGAAAACTGCTCATAGTTCTGTCTCTGCGGTTTCCAAAAGATCTATTTCTTTTGAGTAACAGACCGAACAAACCGTTCGCAGTCTTGCTTGTTCCCCGGTCTTAAGGCATGAACTTGAAATTTTGGGTAACCCCCGTAAGAAACGAAACCGTTCTGGAAAAGCCGTCTTCTTAAGGCCAAAACGGGCCGGGTTTTACCGGCAGAAATAAGCATCGCGTTCGGCAGAGATAACTATCAACGAGAAGGATAAAAAGAATTTTATGCTTCAGAAGATTCTGCATTTCTGTTTCCGTTCATCCAAAATGAAGCCTTCTACGCTCAAATGGGTATAAAAAAACCTTCAGGCAGTTACCTGAAGGTAAATTTACGAATGGTGGAGCGTAGGAGGATCGAACTCCTGACCCCCTGCGTGCAAAGCAGGTGCTCTCCCAGCTGAGCTAACACCCCACATAGAGTAAGAAAAAATAAATAAAATGGTGGGCCTGAATGGACTCGAACCAGCGACCTCATCCTTATCAGGGATGCGCTCTAACCACCTGAGCTACAGGCCC
>NZ_JBKXLD010000090.1:0-9637 GCF_047010065.1 Allobaculum sp. | reverse complement strand
ACCGTGATGGGCGTCTGCTTCAAAAAGGCGTACATCTGTGCTTTCTGCTCCGGAGTGACCTGAGCGATGACTTCAAGCGCCTGATCCGCCTTTCCTGCCACAATTCCCGCGGCGGCTGCGGCCGCAATGCCTTTGCTTCCGTCCGTATTGGGAACGACGACGCTTTTTACGTTTTTGATAATATTGCTGCTGACGGACACATTTACGGACTCCGGCAGACATCCAAGCACGTCTCTGGCTTTAGCCGCGGCATAGGCAATCGCAATCGGCTCCGTGCATCCCATTGCGGGAATGAGTTCGTCCTTCAGTATTTGCGTATACGCCGCATAGAGCGGACTTTCCTTATTCATAAGTCTTTCCTTCCTTTCCCTGACCGTATTTCCTGTTTTCTTCTATCTCACACCGTTCTATCTCATGCCGTTTCCTGCTTTTGCCTGCCTTCTGTCACCAGGTCGTCGACGGCCTTTTTGAGCCGATGCATAGCCTGTTCGAGAATGGATCTTGGACAGGCGGCGTTCAGGCGCATATAGCCGGAGCTGCGGTCAAACGATCGCCCTTCGTTCAGCCCTCTCAATGAAAAAATCGCGCAGCGCATCATCGCTCAGATGCAGATCCCGGCAGTCCAGCCATATCAGATACGTTGCATTGGGATGATTTGGCCGGATTTGCGGAATCCATTTTTTGCAGAAGTCGCAGACGCAGTCAAAGTTTCCCTGCAAATAGAAGAGAAGCTGGTCCAGCCACTCTTCGCCATGCCGGTACGACGCTTCCATCGCCACTGAACTGAAGGCGTTGTTTCGATGAATGTCCATGGCGCCCCAGAAGCGGTCGAAACGCTCTTTTTTCTTCGCATCCGGAAAATCGTCGTACTGGCCTGCATTCCGGCGAGGTTGAACGTCTTGGAAATAGAGGTGCCGTGATGACATGCCGACCAATATCTTCCGACAGAGACGCGGTCGGGATATGTCGACACCCGTTAAAAATCAGATCCGAATGAATTTCATCCGAAACGATCAGCACATCGTTTTCGATGCAGATTTGCGCCATGCGTGTAAGTTCGTCCCGGCTCCATACCCGTCCGACGGAATTGTGCGGACTGCAAATCAGGAAAATTCTGCATGTTCTGGCCTTTCGGGCAAAATCATCAAAATCGATTTGCCAGCGCCCGTTCTGTTCCAGCAGCCGGTTTTCGACCACAATTCGACCGCTGTCCTCAACGATGTCGTAAAAGTCGGAATACACCGGCGTCTGAATGGGAATACGATCCTGCGGATCGGAAAAGATGTGCAAAATGGCGCTCATGGCCGGGACGACGCCAAGACTCCAGCTCATTAACTTCGTATCCGGCTTCCACTGGTTTCGCCGCAGCTGCCAGTCCTGGACCGCCTGAAAATAGCTGTCGGGTCTTGATGTATAGCCCCAAATGCCTTCTTTTGCCTTGGCGACACAGGCGTCAATGATCGGCTGTGCCGTTTTGAAATCCATATCCGCCACCCAGAGCGGAAGGACATCCGCCCGACCGAATTTCTGCAGGCGTTCGTCGTATTTGGCACAACGGTATCCGGTTCGATCGATAACTTCATCAAAACTGTATTTCATCCTCAGCCCCCTTTCATTGCGGGCATCGTAAAATCGTGCGAGGCGTGTCTCGCAAAATATACTTCTATCTGATTTAAATGATACACTAGCTTTTCGATGGACTGACCGCCCTTTTTCGAAAATGGCCGACCAGATTTTCTTCATTTGTCCTCCGGTTCTGGCCTTGTCTTCTGCGCCTGCAATCATGGAGAAAAGTGCCGGTTTTCCGGTGATCCAGCGGCAGAAAGCTGCTGCGTCAAAACCGAAAGCAGCAGCGCAGCAGCCGTGCAGAAGCCCAAAAGAGCGCAAAAAAGACCCGGCTTTTCTGGCTGGGTCTTTGGCAGTTTCTATTTGGAATTGTCGTCTCCGGCAGCATTTGGCGTCTGCTGGGGCTGGGCGGATGGATCCGGAGTCTGCGTTCCCTTAGTCAGGAAGTAGACTTTGTTTCCGCAGTCGTCCGCGCCTTCAAGATAGAAGAAATAGTTGTTTGGAGAAAGCTGATTCCATGCGGTACCGGCTGCGTACAGATCGGAGAAGCTGTAGTAGACTTCCGCGCTTTCTGCACCGGCAGGCAGCGTGGAAATCGAGCAGGCCGTCGGAACGCTCGGTTTGTCGGGCTTCTGATCATCGACCGGTTCTTCCGGATCAGGAATCACCGGCGTCTGGGAGCCATTGCTGGTGTCGTCCCCATCTGGAGACGGAACCACTTCGTCATCGAACTGATCGGACGCAGTAATGTGGGTATTGTCGGCAACGACGTTGATCGTAATTTCGATCGAGTTCGTGTTGCCGGCCGCGTCGGTCGCCACGATCGTTACCGGATACGTGCCTTCCTTGTTCAGGTTATAAAAACCGTCAAGGCGGATTTCCACATCCGATTTATCGTCGGTCCGATAAATTTTCGAGAAATCGAAGTCGGTTTTGCCGACCGGAATCGTAACGACTGCGGAAGGCGAAATGAACTCCGGCATCACGGTATCTTCCACGCGCAGCGTTACCGGATAGTCCTTGCCGTCGTATTTGAGCGTCAGCTTGTACGTACCGATATCGAGGTACTTCTTATCTTTGGATGTGACGGTTTCCTTGAAGCCGTTATAGGTATATTTGTCGGAATCCGTCTTCAGATCGGAATCGACGGTAATTTCGTTCAGAATGCTCTCATCCGGCTCGTTTAACAGATACTCGGAAGGAGCCAGGGATACTGTTTCACCAAGCTCTACGGTTTTGTCGCTGACCACTTTCAGATCCTGTCCGGATCCGCCAGAACATCCTGTCAGCACGAACAGGGACAGCGCAATCACCGGCTTGAGAAGCCGTTTCAATCGTTTCATAATCAACCTCATTTCAAGACAGGAATATACACGTCATCCTGCCTGGATTGTAAATAAAGTCTCTAACCTTTTCTCATCGTGTAATTTTCTTCCGCTTTTCTCAAGCCTGCTGACCTGTTTCAAGTCGAAAGTGTTGACCCTCAAAGAATCAGAGAACAAACTAAGGAAAAAACGGAATTTAACGCTTATGAACATTTATGCAGATTTATTTCTAACCTTTTCCAAAATCGGCCTGTTCACGTTTGGCGGCGGACTGGCCATGCTTCCCATGCTGGAAAAAGAAGTCGTCAACAAGAAGCACTGGGCAACGTATGACGAACTGATGGACTATTACGCCATCGGTCAGTGTACACCAGGAATCATCGCCGTCAATACCGCCACGTTTGTCGGATACTCCCAGAAAAAGACCCCCGGCGCCATCATGGCGACAGCCGGCATCGTCTTTCCTTCGCTGGTCATCATCATGCTGATCGCGTCGCTGATGACCTCGTTTGCGGATCAGCCGATCGTTCAGCACGCCCTGGCGGGCATCCGTATTGCGGTATGCGTTCTGATTATGCAGGCCGTTTTGAAGATGTTCAAAGCCGGCGTCAAAGACTGGTACGCTCTGGCTCTGTTTGTCCTGTTTCTGGGACTTTCCTACTTCAATCTGCTTTCCGCGACGATCATCGTCATCCTGGCAGCCGCCGCAGGCATTCTGGGAAAGAAAGCGCCTGTAAAGTGGCCGGCGTTAGCTAAAGCCAAAGCGTCGTCTGCGACGAATCAGCCAAAACAAGATACGACAGAAACGCCGTCTGCGCAATCAAAATCCGACGCGAACGTGCCCGCAAAGGCGAGCGCCAAGCTGGAAGAGAGCGTAAAGCCCGAGGAGGACCGTCATGCTTAGTCTGTACTGGACCCTTTTCCTTGAATTTTTCAAAACCGGTCTGTTTTCGGTCGGCGGCGGTCTGGCCACCATCCCGTTTCTTTATGAGATGATGGAGCGCTATCACTGGTTTACCGAACAGGATCTGCTCAACATGATCGCCATTTCCGAATCCACTCCGGGACCGATCGGCATTAACATGGCAACCTACGTCGGCTATCACGCCACCGGCAATAACATTCTCGGCGGAATTCTGACAACGGCTGCTCTGGTCATGCCAAGCGTCATCATCATCTGCGTGATCGCACGGGTTCTGCAGTCGGCCAAGGACAACCCCTACGTACAGGACGCGTTTTACGGACTGCGCCCCGCTTCCTGCGCGCTGATCGTATCGGCGGCCATCGGCGTAGTGGTCAGCGTACTCTTCCCTTCGGGATTCGTACTGAATCAGAGCTTCTGGATCAATCTGGGCCTCATCGTGCTTTTTGGCATCGTGGCCTTCTCCTTTAAAAAGCTCCACCCGATCGCGCTGATTGTCATCTGCGCGATTACGGGTATCGTACTTCAGCTCTGATTATGGCGAAAACTCTTAAAGTTTTCGGAACCAATTTGAAAAGAATAACGAAACAAACGGCGCTGTGCTCCTTTTGAGAAATCACAGCGCTGTTTCTGTGTTCTTTCCAGTCCCTCTGGATTCAGTTCAGCCTTGTCTGCTCTGACACAGAAGGACAGGCAGATGTCTGACTTTTCTTTTGCACACGCTTTTCCGTGTCTTCAGCTCAGCTTTCCGTTTTCAAGAGCCAGTTCCTGCGCCTGAAACAGCTGGAGCACTTCACCAAGCGGAAGGTGCAGCGAACGCAGAAAATCCGGCTGCACATTGGCGCCGTGAATCGAGCCGTCTTCAAACTGACAGAGGGCGAAAATGAGATTGCTCTGGTTGACGCCATAGTAAACGGTACACATTTCCTGCGCCGAGCTCTGCTCTATGCGCTGGCGCAGAAGATCAAGCAGGTCTGCAGAAGGCGTATACAGAATCGGATAGCTGTTCAGTACGGAAAGCACCGTATTCCACTGTTCGTCTCTGGCTTCTTCCTTCTCTGCCATTTTTAAAAGCGTTGAGCGATCGATTCCGGTCTGCTTGCTCAGATCTTCGAGCGTAAAGCCATTCTGGGCCAGTTTCTGCTCGAGCCACGTTTGTTCATTCATAAAGGATCCTCCGCCGATTTCTCCGCGTCTCTGCATCGGTTTCTGGTTTTCACCTGGGCGATGGGTATGGACTGCGGAACACTTTATCGGTCTGTTTTTTTTCAGAATCGAACAGCCCCGCTCTTTTTTCACGCGAGGTGCCCGTCTGTCTTTCTTTCGCAAAAACCGTTCTAAATCAAAAAAAGCCATGGAAGCATCCAGAGCGGATTTTTCCATGGCGATTGGTTTTATTCTGCAGCGATCAGGTGATCGGCGAGTTCTTCCATTGGGGCGATGTCTTTTTCCTTGAGCGACGTTGTAATCGTTACGACCGGTTCGACATACTGGATATCCTTGCAGCCTTCGAGGATGGATTTCATCGTCTTGGCAGCGCTTGGTGCCCAGGATCCGTTCTGGATCATGGCAATCGTGCGGTTCTGGAAGTTCTTGTGGGCAAGAATGGACAGCACGCGTTCCATCGCCGGGAATACGCCGGCATCATAGGAGCAGGCGATCAGCACGATTTTTTTGCAGCGGTAGCACTGGGCAACGGCTTCGTGCGTATCCTGACGGGTTACGTCCATGAGGCGGACTTTCTGTCCTTTCGCTTCGAGAATTTCCTTCATGCGGTCTGCAACGACATTCGTGTGACCGTGGATGGAAGCGACGAGGATCAGGATTTCATCCGCTTCCGGCGTGTAGCTCGACCACTTGTCGTACAGACTGATGTAGCGGCCAAGGTCTTCTTTCAGAACTGGTCCGTGGAGCGGGGCGATGATGGCGATATCGAGGCCGGCTGCCTTTTTGAGCAGAGCCTGTACCTGTTTTCCGTATTTGCCTACGATGTTGATGAAATAGCGGCGGGCTTCATCATCCCACGGTTCATCTGTTCCGCTGGCTCCGAATTTTCCAAAGCCGTCTGCGGAGAACAGGATTTTGTCCTTGTCATCGTATGTCACCATGACTTCAGGCCAGTGTACCATCGGAGCCATGACAAAAGTCAGCTTGCGCGTACCCAGATCGAGCATGTCGCCTTCTTTTACGGAAAGACGATGATCTTCCGGAATTGGAGTGACTTCAAAATTGGGAATCATGGACCAGGCTTTCGCGCTGGCAACGACAGTGGCTTCCGGATGCGCTTTGAGAATGGCATCCAGGCTTCCGGAGTGATCCGGTTCCAGATGCTGCACTACCAGATAATCGAGCGGTTCGCCGGCAAGCGCTTCTTCTACATTGGCCAGCCACTCATTTGTACGACGGCGGTCAACGGTGTCCATCAGCACATTTTTTCCATCCTTAATCAGATAGGAGTTGTAGCTTACACCGTTAGGAACTTTGTACTGCGATTCAAACAGATCAATGTCGCGATCCTGACAGCCCACAAAATAGACTGTGTCGGTAACTTTTTCCATATGTATTCCTTTCTGGCCTTCCCTTTTCAAAAACGAAGACCTGCTTTCTTTTTTCTGTTCCTGGATCGTTCATTCACGAAAGTCTGCAGGCAGGCTAACGGATGGGATCCTGCCGGGTCTTGCCCGACGAACACGTCTGGCGGCGTTTGAACCGGCATTTTGGAACAGGAATCTATCTTCATCAATTTTACTTCATTCATACATATACTGCCCAGAAATCAGGCGATCTCTCCTGCTTTTGCGCGGTATGGGCTTTCACGCCTTCGTGGGCGGCTCGATTTCTTTCGAAGGATCGTACCGGGAAATCTGACGGCTGAGGTGGTCGATCTGATCGTCATCGAGATCTTCGAGATGTTCGAGCTGATCCAGCATGCGCGCAATGGATTCGCCCTGTCCAAGCCGGACTGTTTCAAACAGCCAGCTCGCTCCTACGCCGCAAAGAAATCCCATTGTCAGAATGCCGTTCAGGCCGAGTACTACCGAAATGAGGCGGGAGACCAGCGTCGTCGCTTTCAGATCGCCAAAGCCGATGGTCGTCACTAACATGAATCCGTACCAGATCGCATCCCACCACGAATGCAGATCTGGATCGGTAAGCCACAAAAGAAGCGTGGCAACGAGAAAGAACCCGACAAACGCCGTCAGATAGCGACGGGTATGCGTCTGCTTGAGAATCAGAGAAAAAAGACTGATCACCTTCATGCCGCGTTCTCCTTACGAATCTGCGCGGACAGCTCTTTTCTCTGCGCCGGGCTCATCTGCGAAAGGTTTTGGAGAGCTTCGCCATGTTTCTGCATAACCGCCTTTCTTTTGCGGGTCAGTTTTTCAAAGTACGACGAGGCGATCAGGCCGGGAATATAAGCGGCCACGACAGCTCCGTAAATGCCGAGAAGTATCGTGAGAATGCGGGCCAGCGGCGTGGTGACCGTATAATCGCCAAGCCCGATCGTTGTCGCGACGCTAAAGCCCATCCACAGCGCATCGCCATAGCTGGAAATCGACGGGTCGTTCCAGAGAATGAGCGCGCAATCGACAAAGTAAAAAATCAGAAACGAATACAGCAGCTTGTCGCCGCCGGTCTTTTTCATCATGCGATGATAATTGCGAACCGTATTCATTGTTTTGCCCCTTTCCAAACCGGTATATGAAAGAATAGCCCGATACGCTGCAGACGTATATTTACCTGCATTGTACCGAGCTGTGTGTCTGGACGGATCGGGTGTGCCTGTCCGCTTACGGCTTCCGATCGAAAAATCGGATAAGCGGTAAGCGATAAGAGATACGGCATTTCGCCTCATTTAAGAAAGGAGCATTCCGAAGCGGTCAGAGGTTACTTTTTCGAAGCGTCCGAATCCGCGTCCGGATTTACTGTCTGGGAACTGGCAGCATCCTGCGAAAGAGAGGTACCTTCCTGGGTATCGATCGTGCGGATTTTCCAGTTTCCCTCGGCATCGATGCTCACGTCGATCGTATAGTAGACCGGTTCGGCATCCAGCTTCATAATCGCGTTTTTCAGATCTTCCAGGTAGAAGTTGACGAAATCGCCGTACACAGTGCTCTTAAAATTTTCTGTCGATCCGAAAATGGCCATGGCGGAATTGACGGGGTGACTCATCGCGTAGCGGCCCAGCGAAGAATAGAGCACAGAAGAAGCCAGCGAGCTGTCGATCTGATCGAACGGAACGCAGACACCCTGAATTTCGATTTCCAGTCCGTCTGGCTTGTATTCAATCGTCCTGACGGTGCAGTCCTTCATGGTTTTGACAAACACCTGCGTCAGAAGGCGGGCACTCGCTTCCTGCGTTTTGGCGGGATCGCCATATTCGTTCAATTCACTGACCAGAGTCTGGTAAAAACGGGTCAGCGTCTGGGGCGCGCTCAGAGTGACCTCTCCTTTTTCACTCGGTTCATCGGATGGATTCACAAACGAAGCGGTAAGAGAGGAAACCTGCCGCTGCAGGCCAAACAGAGCGGCGCCACTCAGTCCTGTGAAAATACACAGGATCACCAGGAGCGTAATCACAATCGCTTTAAAATGGTTTTTCATGTCCTTATTATACGCATGCATGAATTTCTCACGAGAGCGGGTATGTAAATTCCGTCGATCTAAGTTTTTTTAGTGCACAAAAAAACGGGACCGAAGTCCCGAAAATTTCAAATGGAGCAGGTGATGAGAATCGAACTCACGTAGTCAGCTTGGAAGGCTGAAGTTCTACCATTGAACTACACCTGCAAGTGGTGGAGAGAGGCAGATTCGAACTGCCGAACCCTAAGGAACTGAGTTACAGTCAGCCGCGTTTAGCCACTTCGCTATCTCTCCATTCACAATGGTGGAGGCTAACGGGCTCGAACCGCTGACCCTCTGCTTGTAAGGCAGACGCTCTCCCAACTGAGCTAAGCCTCCATTGTGTACTAGTTTTTTGTGTACTAGTTTTTGATTTGTGCTGTCGTTTGACTGCCTGATTAATATATCAGGTTTTCCAAATCGGTGCAACTCAATTTTTTAATTTTTTGAGCCGCTCGATCGGGTCATCCGACGGTCTTTTCCGGCAGCCGTCTGGCTGTCCTGAAGAAGACAATCGGGATTATACAGGGTATTTCCTAAAAAACGCAAGCCCTAAGATTTCACGAATTTTCCAGGTCGCATTCATCGCTGCGTGCCGGTTTCAGCGATCCATTTTCAAAATGGTATAGTGAATACGCTTATTCGACGATCGCGCCTTTTGCACGGTCTTCGAATCTTCTTTTATGACTAGAAAGAGAGGTCTGCTCTTGAATATACGAACCCTGACGTACGAGCAGTATGCGAAGTTTCTGAACGACTCGCATATGGCTTACAGCTTCCTGCAGAGCGGCGACTTTGCCCGCGCGCACGAAGCGCATGAAACTGTCCGCTACTACGCCGGCGAAGAAGACGGAAAAATCCTGTATGCGATTTACGCCATCTTCCGTCCTGCCTTCCGCCTGTTTACTTACGCGTCTTCCCCGCGCGAATGGGTCAGTGCCTCCCCGGAACTCGCCCAGGATCCCGTGAAACTCGAACAGTTTGTTTCCGGCATGCGACAGACGCTCAAAAAAGAAGGGGCACTGCTGTGGCTGCTTGAAAGCAGCGTAGAATACCAGCCGCACGATAAAAACGGCGATGTCGTTGAAGGTCTCTTCTGCAACGAAAGCTACCGCGACCTTCTGGCTGGCCTCGGCTTTGAAAAGACAAAGCTCTGGCGCGGCTACGATGAACGGTTCCAGTCCCGCTGGGTGTCCTGGAT
>NZ_JBKXLD010000089.1:0-9657 GCF_047010065.1 Allobaculum sp. | reverse complement strand
TTTATGAAGCCCGTCCAAACGTTACGGCGGACGTATTTGCGCTCTGTTTCAAGAGCGGAAACGCGGTCATTCTTAAAGGCGGAAAAGAAGCCGCAAATTCCAACGCGGCGATTGTGGAAGTCCTCCAGGAAAGTCTGGCGGCATTTGATCTTCCTATGGAAGCGGCGTCTTTGCTGAAGGACAACTCCCGTGAAGCATCCCGGGAACTCATGCGCTGCTCGCGCTGGGTGGATGTCCTCATTCCGCGCGGCGGAGCCGGTCTGATTGCTTCCGTTGTGGAAAATGCGACCGTACCGGTCATCGAAACTGGAACAGGCAACTGCCACGTGTATGTCGATGAAAGCGCCGATTTGGATATGGCCGTTCGCATCATCATTAACGGAAAGACGCAGCGCGTCGGCGTCTGCAACGCCGTGGAATCGCTGCTCGTGCACAGAAATGTCGTCGATGCACTCCTTCCCAGCCTTGAAGAAAAGCTGGCGGAACATCAGGTGCTCATTCACGCCCAGAAAGAACTTCTGCCGCTGATCGATCATGCCAAATCCGTAGAAGCGAGTGAAGAAGACTGGGGACGGGAATATCTCGATTATGAAATTTCCGTCAAGACGGTAAATTCGGTGGACGAAGCCATCGAACATATCAACGCCTACAACACCGGCCATTCCGAAGCCATCGTGACCAGAGACTATGCGAATGCCCGAAAATTCCTGAATCAGGTCGATGCCGCCGCGGTATATGTCAACGCTTCGACGCGCTTTACCGATGGACACGAATTCGGTCTTGGCGCGGAAATCGGCATTTCCACCCAGAAACTGCATGCCAGAGGTCCGATGGGTCTCGAAGAGCTGACCACAACCAAATACATCATTTTCGGCGACGGTCAGATTCGTCCCTGATTATTCCACGCCAAGGTAATGGCTTAGGCAGACTGGGTCTTTTCCAGAACGGAAAAGAAAATGTAATGTATAAAAAAATTCCTGAGACCTGAAAGCGGCAGAGCGTCTGCCGCTTTTTTATGGAACTGACGAACCGGCGCATATCTTTTTCGATCATTCCTGGAAAGCCGTACTATCCCTCAAAAACGGCACGGAACATTACCGCCAGTAAAATCACAAGAATGATCAGCGCAATCGTGATACTCAGTTTTCGGATTCGATCAAAATGCATAGTCCGTCCTCCTTGTCCATGCCTTCGTCTGCCCATTTGAAGACAGGCATGATGAATGGGTTTTCGTATTTGCCTTACTATAATGAATATAGAATATAAGGTTCAAAGGAGAAAGAGCATGAAAAAGATTATTGTGGTGAATTCCTCTCCCCGGGAAAACGGAAACTGCGATCTGCTTTGCACAGAATTCATTCGCGGCGCTTCCGAAAATCCGGAAAATCAGATTGTACGGATCAATCTGAAGGACCAGAATTTTGACTTTTACCGGGAAGACCAGCAGCCCGATGATGTCGATCAGTACGTATCGCTCATTCAGGATTCGGATGTCATCGTTCTGGCAACTCCGGTCTATTTCTATACGATGTCCGGCATGATGAAAACATTCATCGACCGCATGACCCCTTACTTCAGCGGCTTCGACGCCAAGGACTTCTACTTCTTCCTGACCGCACCGGTTAACCGCTCGGAAATGGAAGAAGCCGTGAACTCTCTGACCGGCTTTACGGATTCGCTGCCGACCAGCCGTGTCGTTTCGATCGTTTATGGATCCAATGTCATGCAAAAAGGCGACATCATCGCCCATCCGGCTTATCAGGAAGTGTATCGTCTGGGCATCTCCCTGTAACTCGCCATCCTTATCAATTCGTTTATCCTTTCGAGATCGAAGGATGAATTTCAAACCGAATGCAGAAATCAGGAGCCGTATGCACGGTCGACCAGCCGTGTCGAATCGTTCAATCGGCTCCTTTTTCATGGATTTTTCTCGGGTTACAGCGGCTCAACTTGCTGTTTGGAACGACAGGGCTTTTTGCGAAAGAAGGAGAAATACAGCGTCGAATGCGAAAATACAAAGCCGGCGCTTATACTGAAATCATGAGTGAATTGGAAAACAGAGCAGAAACACCCAGCCTGTCGCTGTCCAGGCTGATTTCGCTTTTGAAAAACGGAAAGATTCAGGCGGTCTGGATCGATATCGATCAGACGCTGCTGAGTTTTGATCTGTGCGCGCGGGACGCGATGATTTATGCGTTTCAAAAGTTTGGCATCGAATGGACGGAAGCGTACTATCCGATCTTTTTAAGAGAAAACGCCTGCCTGTGGGATCACATCGAATCGGGAGAAATGACGCGCGATGAAATGCGCAAAACCCGGTTTGTCCATCTGTTCAAGGCGTTTGGTCTTGAGCGGACCGTACCCGAAGGCTTTGAGGAAACGTTCCACCATCAGCTTTATGAAGGAAACCATCCGATGCCCAAAGCGCTCGAAGGACTAGAAGCTTTGAAAACAGCCGGTCTGCCGTTATTTATCGTGACTAACGGCAAGCAGAGCGGTCAGTATAAACGGCTGAAAGCGGCGGGAATGGATACGCTGTTTACGGAAATTTATACTTCGGACGAATTTGGCGTTTCCAAACCGGACTTGTCGTATTTTCAAAAAGCGTACGCCCGCACCTGCAAGGCGCTTGGCAAGACGCTGTTGCCAGATGAAATTCTGGTCATCGGCGATTCGTGGAAAGCGGACATTCTCGGTGCGATCGCCTTTGGCGCGCCGTCCTTATGGATTCGCGTCAACCGCCAGCACGATCCGTTCGAAAAAGAGAGTCATCCGACGGTCTGCGAAATCCATGACTGGAATGAATTTCTTCAGGCCTGGCAGGACGCCGGACATTAAAGTGTTCCAGAAAAATTCTTAGAATTCGCTTAACCTGTCGGGTTTGTTTCGCGGGATATCGTTCATTTTGCGTGGAAAACGGATGAACCTGTACAGGCTGCGAAACGATAGATTGTTTGACTATACAAAGTATGAAATCCTGTTTCTGAAGCGGAAGGAAACAGGATTTTTCTGTATTCCCAATGCAAAGTTAAAAAAGGGAGATACGTATGAAATATGAAATTGTCGGCGGTGACTTTCCCTGTGTCATCTGCCACCTTGAAACGAACGAATCCATGATCACGGAAAAAGGATCCATGATCTGGATGACACCAAACATGAATATGGAAACGCGCGGAACCAGCCTCGGGAAAGCTTTTGGCCGCATGTTTACCGGCGAAAGCATTTTCCAGAACGTCTATACCGCAATGGACGTTCCGGGTATGGTGACCTTTGGCTCCTCCTTTCCAGGAAGCATCACACCGGTAATTCTGGCTCCAGGCGAATCCATCGTCGCGCAGAAGGGGGCGTTTCTGGCCAGCACGCCGGAAGTAACGCTTTCTACCTTCTTTCAGAAAAAGGGCATGAGCGGATTCTTCTCCGGGGAAGGGTTCATCATGCAGCAGATCACCGGTCCGGGTATTGTGTTTCTGGAAATCGACGGATCCGACTACACGTATACGCTGCGTCCAGGCGAAAAGCTGATCGTCGATACCGGAAACGTAGCAATGATCGATTCGACCTGTTCGATCGATGTGGAGACGGTTAAAGGCGTAAAAAACAAACTGTTCGGCGGCGAAGGCTTCTTCAACACCGTCATTACCGGTCCTGGCAAAGTCGTTTTGCAGACGATGCCGCTTTCCAACCTTGCAGCAGCCGTGGCTTCCTGCCTGCCTTCCAGCAAGTAATTCAAAAGCGATCGCTTTTTGCCAAACGGAAAGTTCGATCGCTGGCTGTGTCCAGTTCAAAAGAGCTCTGCTTCGCTTTCCCAAAGAGGAAAGGCGAACGCAGAGCTCTTTCTGTTTCATTTTGTTATTCGTTGAATCAGGACTGGAAAAAGTCGCCGTGATCCGAATTGTCTTTGGGTGTATCGGTTTCAGGTGAAATCACGTGGACTTCCTTTTTCGGTTCCGGCTCGATGAGCGTTCCGGGCAGATTAGAAATTTTCAGCTCGTCGGTAATTTCAATGACGAGGCAGCTTTTTCCATCGATTACCCGGGTCTGCACCTGATCGAGGGCATCGTCCTTAATCGAGACTGTAATGGCTGGGGATTTCAGGCTGACTTTGCCTTTTTCCACGAGGTTGACGGCAGCCAGTTCCTGATCTTCCAGAATGCGGGTATACGCGGAATCAAAATGTTCCATGTTTTCCGCCATTGCTCCGGACGCATCGAGCAGATCGTGCACTCTCGCTTTATCGACTTTGACGACCGCGTCTTCTTCCGTTCCCTCTTGAATAAAGTCGGAGACGTTGCGGTGGAACTGAATGGCCGTTTTGACATCAAGTCCCTGCGGGAATACATCCGCAATGACCTGCGCAAAGCCGTCGGCCTGTTCGGGTGCCGTCGACTGGAACGGAATGTGGAAAAACTGTTCAATCAGATCGATGTTCGGCTTTTTCGCGGTTTTGGAATGATAAAGGAAATGGTTGACGTCTGCGGCGCGTTCGCTGAAGGATGGATACAGGAACGCGTCGAGCGGGGAAGGAATGATCTGCATTTCTTCGTTAACCTTGCGGGAAACGCAGTTATCCTTTGTGGAATAGAACAGACCGATATCGGTCAGTCTGGCTTCGCTGATGGCGGTAATCATGAAACGATACGTCGTATTGCCTTCCAGTTCTTCCCGGTTCGCATTCAGATTGGGTGCAGCGTATTCGAAGATGCCGACCGTTACATATACGCTGTTTCGATAATTACCTTTTTCAATCAGTTCGGACGCATAGCGGTCGAACACTTCCGGCTCGAGCAGGGTTCCGTTGCGGTAGTCAAACAGTGTTTTCTGCAGTTCGACCGCCTGCGGATCCATGGGATCAAACGTATATTCCATCAGGTTTTTGCCCGGCGTTCCCGAAAGACTTTTACGGAAAATCTCAAAATACAAGTCTTCTTCTTCTGTGCTGAGCGTTTCCGGATCGATGAGGCGGGTAAAGAGAAGGTGGGCTTCTTCATCCCGGTATTTTCCATAGGCTTCCTGAATGCCCTTTAAAATCAGGCGCTCATTTTCGGGCTTGAGCTGCCGCTTGATTTCGGAGAGATCTTTTTTATTCATACTTCCGTCTTCCTTTCGTTAAGGCGTATTGCGCGTTTTTAAATGAATCCGGTCGGTTTGGACCGGTGCTTTTTTTTGTGACAAGAACCATATTAACCTTTTTCGCCTGCATCGTAATCCTTAAGATGATTCGCCTTGTCCGGGATTTTGCTGCACAAATCGTTTTGGAGAGGACAGCGTGTCTTCATCGAACCGAATCGAGCAGAACGCAGGATCGCAGCTCAAACAGAAAAGCCGGCCAGAGCCGGCTGATTTCAGGATTTGTGATGATGCGAGAAGAGGCGTGCAAACAGGGAACTCATTTTGGGAGCAGGAGCTGAAATGTACTTGTATTCCTTCGCCTTTTCGATAAAGGCCTGCTGGCTGTTGATCATCTCATCGCCTTCGGGCGAAATTTTCGTATAGGAGCCGGAAGGGAGCAGACGGCGTCCTTTCAGACTGTCGTTAAACTGCGTTTCAAAATACTCGAGCAGCTCCTTTTTCAGCTGCGGATCTTCGATGGGAACACCGACTTCTACGCGGCGCTCGGTGTTGCGGGTCATGAAATCGGCGGAAGCGATGTACACTTCGCACGATTCGCCGATGCCGAAGATGTAAATGCGTCCGTGTTCAAGAAAGCGGCCGACTACGGAGTGAATTTCAATGTGATCGGTATAGCCTTCAAGTCCGGGCAGAATGCAGCAGATGCCGCGAACGATCATTTTAATATCGACCCCAGCCTGAGAGGCTTCGGACAGTTTGGCGATCAGATCGAGGTCGGTCAGCGAGTTCATCTTGAACCAGGCTCTGGCCGGCTTTCCGGCTTTTGCGAGCGCAATCTGTTCGTCCAGCTTCTGTAAAATCGCGTTTTTCAGACCGAACGGGGAAACGATCAGCTTCTTGTACGAACCGGCCAGGTTGCCGACGTTCATGTTCTTGAAAAATTCAGTCGCGTCCTGACCAATCTGCTCATCCGCGGTAATGAGCGAGAAATCCGTGTACTGCCGGCTCGTTTTCTCGTTGTAGTTGCCGGTACCGATCTGGGTGATCGTACGGATTTTTCCGCGGGATTTGAGGGTAATCTGCATGAGCTTGGAGTGGACTTTGTAGTCTTCAAAGCCGTAGAAAACGCTGACGCCGCTTTCTTCGAGACGTTCAGCGGCCTGAATGTTGTTCTGTTCGTCAAAGCGGGCACGCAGTTCCATCAGGACGGTGACATTTTTGCTGTTTTCCGCGGCGCGGCAGAGGGCCCGGACAACTTTGGAGTTTTTCGCCAGTCGATAAATGGTGATCGAAATGGAGAGCACGTCCGGATTTGTCGCCGCTTCATCAAGCAGTCGGATGAACTGATCAATGTCCTGATACGGATAGGAAAGCAGAACGTCATGATCGAGAATCTGCGGAATGAGCGGTTCTTCCGGATTCAGACGGCGGTCCGTCTGGGCGACAAACGGCTTGTAGGAAAGGGCCTTGCGAATATCCGCGGGCAGCGCGTCGATCAGCGGGAAAACGTACGAAAGATCGAGCGGGGAACGCTTGGACAGGAAGACCTGCGCCTTGGACAGATGCAGCTGCCGGCAAAGATAGTCCACTGCAGCTGGATCAGTATCCCGGTAGATTTCCAGACGAATCGGAGAAAGACGCATGCGCTTTTTGAGAATCGTCTTCATGTAGGAGCGATAGTCTTCATCGTCTTCAATGTCGGCGCTGTTCAGGTTGATGTCCGCGTTGCGGGTTACGCGAATGATCGTCTTGAAGGGAATCCGGGATTTAGGAAACATCTTTTCGAGAAAGGCGAGGACGACATTTTCAACGAGCATGAATTCGGTTTTCTCTTCGTTGAGATAAATGATGCGCGGCAAATAGGACGGAATCGGAACGATGCCGTAGCGCGTCTTTCCGTTTTCGATAATCGAAAAGAAAATGTACAGTTCCTTGTTGATCAGAAACGGGAAGGGATGGTGAACGTCGATGATCTGCGGAGCGAGAAGCGGAGCCAGATCGCTTTCAAAATATTTCGCGATCAGCTTGGACTGCTTCTTGTTCAGATTTTTCATGGACATCGGCTGGATCTGGACTTCGCGAAGCGTCTTGCGCAGATTGTGAAGGACGTTGTCCCGCATTTTATACAGTCTGGCGGATTCTTCGTAAATCGCCTGCAGCTGTTCGGAAGGGGACATGCCGCTTTTTGAATCGATCTGATCGTTATCGACCAGAGACATATCCATTAAGGATCCTGCCCGGACCATGAAAAACTCATCCAGGTTGGACGTGAAAATCGCCGCAAATTTCATGCGTTCCAGAAGTTCGACCGACGGATCGGCAGCTTCTTCGAGAACGCGCTGGTTGAATTTCAGCCAGCTGATTTCGCGGTTCTGGGTAAAGGGGTATTTCTTAGTTTTCATAGGGAGATACACTCCTTGTACTGTGTATGGTTAAGGGCTGAATGCAGCCGTATGCAGCGCGAAGGCCAGACTCAGGTTTCGCATCAGACAGGATATTGAATCCTGCTTTTGAAAAAAATTTTCCTGTTTTCTTTTTATCAGGTATACAGACTCTGCAATTCTGTCGGCTTGATCAGACAGGTTTTTCGCAGGGCGCGCCGGCCTTTGACTGCGCTCATCGATATTGTAGTGGATTTTTTGACGGTCTGCCGGCTGATGCCGGCATTTGGGCGCTTTGTGATGCATGAGTGGATGTCTGGCGTCTTTTGAGGTTTGCGAACTCTTAGCAATCCCTTAAGAATTCCCTAGGGAAACTCCGTGGAAAGCTTGTTATACTAAGTCAATAGTGAATTGTTCACATGTTTGAAAAGAGGAGGCAGAGTGTGAAGTTTTTTAAGAAAATTCTAAAGTCCAAAGCCCTGTATCTGGCTGCGGCTTTAGCCTTTCAGCTGCTGATCCTGCTTCTTTTACTGACGTATTTTTCCCATGAGTTTCTTCCTGTTTACTATACGATGCTCGCGCTGAGCGTCGTTGTCTCCATTGCGGTCATCAACCGCGATTCGGACTCGTCGTCCAAACTGCTCTGGGTCTTTGTGATCATGGCCCTTCCGTTTTTTGGCGGCATGCTGTATCTGCTCTTTGGCGGTACCAAGATTCCGAAAGCGCTGATGATTCAGGACAGACAGGCCTATGCGGACTATCAGGAATACGCGGAGCAGAATCTGAAAACCCTCAACCAGTCCGAGATCCAGGATCCGGTGCTGCGGCGAATGACCGACATGGCCTGGAACAACGGCTATTTCCCGGTCTATACCAATTCCGCCGTCCGGTATTTTCCGACCGGCGAAGCGCAGTTTGAAGGCTTCATGGAAGCCATTCGCAAGGCGGAAGAGTACATCTTCATCGAGACGTACATCATCGACGAAGGCAGCGTGCTCGATGAGCTGCTCGCCGTTCTGGAGCAGAAAGTGGCCGAAGGCGTCGATGTCCGTCTGATCTACGATGACTTTGGCTGCCTGATCAACATTCCGGAAGACTTTCAGGCCAGACTGAAGGCGAAAGGAATAAAAGTACACGCCTTTAATCCGATCCATCCGCAGCTGGCGATGCAGATGAACAACCGCGACCATCGCAAGACGATCATCGTGGATGGAAAAATCGCCTTCACCGGCGGAAGCAACATCGCGGACGAATACGTAAACCGCATTGAACGCTTCGGCTACTGGAAGGACATGGGCGTCTGTGTCGAGGGCCCGGCGGTCGAACCGTTTGTCATCGCGTTTTTGCAGATGTGGAACTACGACTCGCCAGAAAACACGCCGTATGAATTTTATATCCGGCACGAAAGCGAGTTTCCGCGGCTTAAAAATCAGGGCTTTGTCATTCCGTTTTTCGATTCGCCGACCGACGACAAGACGCTTGGCCGCAAATTCCATTTCAACCTGATCAACTCCGCCAACCGTACATGCTGGATTACTACCCCGTATCTGATTCTGGATTCCGACATGGTCAGCATGCTGGAGCTGGCCGTACAGAACGGTGTCGACGTACGCATTGTCGTTCCTGGTATCCCCGACAAGAAAATTGTGTATGAAGTCACCAAGGCCAACTCCGAAATTCTTACGAAAAAGGGCGTGAAGGTGTATGAATATACCCCAGGATTCATACATGGAAAAGTCACGCTTGTCGATTCGAGACATGCGCTGGCCGGAACGGTCAACATGGACTTCCGCTCCTACTACACCAACTACGAATGTGGCATGTGGATGTACGATCCCGCCTGCATTGACGAAATCGAACGCGATTTTGAACAGATCTTCCGTGATTCCAAACTGATTACGCTCTCTTCCATTGAAGAGACCAACTGGTTTGTTCGTCAGTATCGTCTGTTCCTTAAAATTTTCTCTCCGCTGCTCTAAAAGCGGGATCAAATACGGGCGAGCTCTATTCTGTAGAAGACTTGCACCGTTTCCATTTTGAATGTGTACGAAGGCCAGATTCTTTGCGAGAGAATCTGGTTTTTCTTTTGGCAAAGGAAACGGCAGGGAAAGCAGCCGGGCCAGGGGATGAAAATCTCTGCGACCAGCGTTCTTTCGTAAGTGTCAAACAATCGACGGGTATACGCGAGACTGAATATTAGATACGC
>NZ_JBKXLD010000088.1:0-9663 GCF_047010065.1 Allobaculum sp. | reverse complement strand
TTCTTCAAGTGTGTGGGCGATATTGCGTTTGGCTTCATGCTCCCGGTTCTTTCCGGATACATCGCCATGTCGATTGCGGATCGCCCGGGGCTGATGGTCGGATTTGTCGGCGGCGCCATTGCCGCAAATGGAAAATCCGGATTCCTTGGCGCGCTGCTGATTGGATTCGTGGCCGGCTATGTAATTAACGGTCTGAAAAAGATTTGTACCAAACTCCCGGATTCCCTGGAAGGCATTAAGCCGATGCTGATCTATCCGTTCTTCGGTGTTCTGATCACCGGTGCAATTATGATGTTCCTGGTTGAACCGCCAGTCGGCTGGCTCAATACACAGCTGAATCTCTGGCTCGAATCGCTGAACGGCGTTTCAGGGGTGGTTCTTGGTGCTCTGCTTGCCGGAATGATGGCCATCGATATGGGCGGCCCGTTCAACAAAGCGGCGTATGTATTCGGCACGGCTTCTCTTGCGGCTGGAAATTATGCCGTAATGGCTTCGGTTATGATCGGCGGCATGGTTCCTCCCATCGCCATAGCTCTTGCCTCATGGCTGTTTAAAAACAAGTTCACAGAAGATGAGCGGAAAACAGCGCCGACGAATGTGGTCATGGGACTGTCGTTCATTACAGAAGGTGCAATTCCATTTGCGGCGAGCGACCCGCTTCACGTGCTTCCCGCGTGTGCGATTGGTTCCGCTCTTGCCGGCGCGCTTTCTGAACTGTTCGGATGCACGCTGATGGCACCTCATGGCGGTATCTTTGTTGTCCTGACCATCGGCAATCCGCTGATGTATCTGGTCGCTCTTGCAGCAGGCGTAGCTGCTGCAGCTCTGATTCTTGGTTTCACCCGCAAGCCTGTAAAAGCAGCGGCCTGAAATCCGAGTTTGTAAACCGGATAAAAAGACACCTGAAAAAGAGGCGGTGCGAACAGGCTGGCAAAAAAATGACCTGTTTGACACCGCCCCTTTTACGCGATCGATCGCAGGAAACGATCTCTCAAAAAGACGGGAGCGAGAAAAGAACAGAAAACGCCGGCTGTGGCGAAGCACAGCCGGCGTTTATGTGTGGGATTAAGAGTGTTTGTTGAGGGACGTCACCGTGACGGGACGTGCGGGACTATAGCTGGTTAGGCGATAGCAGCGAGGGCTTTTTTAACGAGAGCGATCTTTTCAGCTTCTACAGCTGCAGCTGCGTCGTTGCCTTCAGCTTTGTGTTTCTTTTCCCAGCCTTCCAGGGAGCCGAGTCTTTCGTCCAGACGATCTTTAGCAGTCTGAGCGTACTTGCCAGTTTCGTCGAAGTGAGCAGTGAGGTCAGCGATTACTTCGTCGCCGTATTCAGTGCCGCCGATTGCAGCTTCCAGGGTTTTGGTGAATTCTTCTTTTGTCATGATAGATGACCTCCTTAAGTGTTTAATCATACTGACCGATGGATTATCTTAAGAATTCGTCGGACGATTTCTTCGGATTTACTCCAGCGGGGTTCTGCATATTCCAAACCGGAGAATCCGAAGATTCGTTCCGATGAATGGATAATTTAGAATAGTGAATCAATTAAGCGATGAGACTGAGCGTCCATCGTCTGCCGGGATCCCTGTCCGGATCCGGCATGCCTTGCGATTGGGATTTACTTAATTGCGGCAAGGGCTTTGAGAACGATCGCAATCTTTTCGGCTTCATCAGCAGCTTTTGCGTATTCGCCTTCTGCTGCATGTTTCTGAATCCAGCCGAGAAGGGAGCCATATCTCTCGTCCAGACGGTCTTTGGCAGTCTGTGCATATTTGCCAGTTGCGTCGAAGTGTTCAACCAGGTCGGCGATTACTTCTGCACTGTATGCATCTGTACCCAGAGCTGCATCAAGGACTTTCTTGAATTCTTCTTTAGTCATTGAGAAACATCTCCTTTTCTTTACGCATTCATAATACTAGCTGACACGTATCATTCCTTTTTGTATGCCCAAATATTTTTCGGAACGATACATGAACAAAAAAGCCTTATTCGCTTGATTTATATCGACTATAATGATTTGTTTTATAGCTTTACCTAAGTCAGAAAACAAATAAAAAAACTTAACCGGAGTAAAAAAAATAGACATTTCACGAAATTGAAATAAAGATCATATTAATAACCAGGAAATGCGTACGGGCAAAGAAGCAAGACAGTGTTCCGAGGCGAATGATAGCCGGAAGCCAGCGGTGAATGCATCCAGACAAGCAAAATGACCAGCAAGGTCCGGTCATTGTCCGCTCCCTGGCAAGCGGTGCAGAGGGTACAATATAGAAAAGAAAAAGCGGAAAAGACTTTCGCGAATATCGGCTCAAGGCATTGAGCAGGAAGGAGTGCCCCCCCCCTATGCAAAATACAAAGTGGATTGTGGTTCTGATCAGCGCCATGATGGTGATCGCCGCTCTGGCTGGAGTCGTTCTAGGCATTCGAGAAGAATTTGAAGGCACAGAATCCGACGAACAGTAAAGCGGCTTCGCGCCTGCGTCCTGAGCGAACAGCGCAAGATCAGATGAGGACGTAAAACGACATTTCAAACGAAAAGAGGACTTTGCCCCTTTGCGGCCAGACTCTATGTGTCTGCCATAAGGCAAAGTCCTTTTTCTTTTTGTCCGATCCGTCTGAGCGGTCCGATCATTTAAAAAGGAATTTGGAGTCAAAAGCCGGACTCCTCTAAACCGCTGCCGGTTTTGGCGGCGGATCTGATAAGATTGAACAGGAAAAAAGATCGCCCGCATTCCCGGATCCAAAGTCTTTTCTGGATCCATATCCATATAAAATCCATATAAAAAGCGCCTTGCCCTTTCAGGCGAAGGCATCTGCGGCGGTCCATGCGTTAATTCGAAGCCAGTTAAGGAGAAAAGAAAATGGAAGACTACAAACAGGAATTCATTGATTTCATGCTGGATAGCGGCGTGCTGAAATTTGGTACCTTCACGCTCAAGTCCGGACGGATCTCGCCCTTTTTCATGAACGCCGGCGGCTATGAAAACGGTCGTCAGCTGCGCAAGCTCGGCGAGTTTTATGCGAAAGCCATTCATGATCGTTACGGCGATGACTTTGATGTGCTCTTCGGCCCGGCCTACAAGGGAATTCCGCTGGCCGTCGTTACCGCGGAAGCGTATTACGACCTCTTCGGCAAGGAAATCCGCTACTGTTCCGACCGTAAGGAAGAAAAAGATCATGGCGCGGATAAAGGAAGCTTCCTGGGCACAAAACTCAAAGACGGCGACCGCGTCATCATGATCGAAGACGTGACCACCTCCGGCAAATCCATGGATGAGACGGTGCCAAAAGTCAAAGGCGCAGCAAACGTGGAAATCAAGGGCCTGATGGTTTCGCTCGATCGCGCTGAAAAAGGCCAGTCCGATACGTCCGCGCTTGGCGAAGTCGCAAAGAAATACGGCTTTGAAACCGCGGCGATCGTATCGATGCCGGAAATCGTTTCCTGCCTGAAAGAAAACAAAACGCTCGATGACGAGATGATTTCGAGAATTCGCGACTATTATGCACAGTACGGCGCGTCGGATCGCACGTTCGATTTTTAATTCCGTTCGGTAATCGATATCTCTCTATACAACGCAAACCGGATCTTTTTTGAAAGGCTCCGGTTTTTGTTTTGCGCTTTTGTGGGAACTGGTGGTCTTTATGCGTCTTTAAGCGGCTATAATTTATTTAGGAATAAAGCAGACCAAAACGGAGTACAGAGGGGCCTCCGCAAAGAAATTGAAAGCCAGACCCTGGCGACGGCAGCTTTCAAAATCGGAGCGGACCCGGCATTCATTGGCAATATAATGGCTTTTCGGTCTGCAAAACACACATCAGGATCCAACGGGATCTGGAAAGAGGTACGTATGACTGCAAACATCATTACCATTACCCGAGAATTCGGATCGGGCGGCCGTACTATCGGCAGACTGGTCGCCGCAAAACTCGGCTATGACTTCTACGACTGGAACCTGGTCGAAAAGATCGCCGCGCAAAGCGGATTCGCTAAAGAGTTCATCGAACAGAACGGCGAAGAGCAGGACCGCTTCATGACCATGCTCGCCAGCAGCAGCTTCAGCTTCAACCTCAACGAACAGCTGTTTGAAGCGCAGACCAAAGTCATCCTGGATCTGGCCAAAAAGGGACACTGTGTCATCGTCGGCCGCTGCGCCGACTTCCTGCTGCGCAATGAACCCGGCGTACTGAGCTGCTTCATCTGGGCGGATGAAGAAAGCCGCAAGAAGAGAATTCTGACCGAATACGGCGAGCGCGACGAAAGCATCGACAAGCGTCTGCGCGATAAGGATAAACGCCGCAAGGCGCACTATCAGTACTTCACCGGCCGCAAATGGGGCAAGGCGTTCTACTATGACGTCTGCCTCGATACAAGCCGCCTGCCGATCGAAAGCTGCGCGGATACGATCGTCGCTCTCGCCAAAGACTGCACGGGCGCGGTTCGTCATACCAACGAAGACTAGCTGATCCGGCAACCGCGAACGCAAACCCGCTCAGGTATCCCTAAATCCCTATTTCTGAATTTCAGCAAAAAAAGCAGAAGCTGCATCCGATCCGTTCGGAGAGCTTCTGCTTTTTGCGTATTCCCGACGCGGATCCGATCGACTGCTCCAGGAAAAAAGGCTGCCCCCGAAAGGACAGCCTGCAGATCGTATCGGGATCTGAAAAGTTTAAAGCGGTTATTTTGCGGAAGCGTCGTCGTCTTTATGCATGGCAGCAACGGCTTTCGGGAACATTGGACGGAAGACGAAGATGGCCAGAAGCAGAGCGATGACGGCTGCTGCGCAGGAGATCAGCAGAACGGTATCGATACCCTGTGTCATGCCGACGTTGCCCGGTGTAGCCTGGGTCAGTGCGTTGTAGGCAATGGAGAACAGAGCGGAAGCGATAACGCCGCTGAGGGAAATGATAAATCCAACCAGGGAAGTACCGATGCCAAGATCCTGCGGTTTAAGCAGCATCTGCGCTGCAGGGATGGACGATACGGTACGGAAGGAATCGGCGATTCCGGTCAGTGCGAGCATGACGAATACGAACCATACCGGCATGTTCGGACCGATGAAGACGAGCAGTCCAGTCGGGATGATGACCAGAATAGCGCAGTAAGCAAAGGCTTTCCAGAAGTTCGAAAGCTTCTTGGCGATCCATACACCGGCAGCGCCAGGAACGAGAATGGAAAGAATCGTACGCGGAATCTGAACGGTACCGCTGATGGAAGCCGGCTGGCCCATCAGCTGCTGCATAGCCTGCGGAACGTAGGCGTTAATGGCCGTCAGGTAAACAACGCAGAGACCGGTGATCAGCAGAACGATAACGAACGTCTTGTTCTTGAAAAGATTCAGAGGAATCAGCGGAGAACTGATTTTCTTTTCCGCGATCAGCAGCAGAATGAAGCTGATAATCGTAATGGCTGCGCAGGTGAGGACGAAGGCAGAGCCCCAGCCGAGAATGGCACCGTAGTTAAGCCAGAAGACAAGGGCAAACAGGCAGATGCCCAGAAGCAGTGCGCCGATCCAGTCCAGATGAACGCCTTTATGGGTTGCGCCGTTTGGCAGATAGCGATAAATCAGATAAATACCGATAGCCAGGAAAATTGTCGGGAAAGCCGAAGCCATACCGGTCATGCCGTGGTCCATAAGCCAGCCTGCGCCCCAGGAACCGATAAAGCTTCCGATGGCCAGTGCGCCGGAAAGGAAACCTACGTATTTCGGGACTTCTTTAACCGGGAAAATCTGACGGACGGCGATAAACGGAACAGCCGAGAACGCGCCCTGGCATGCCGAAAGAACGACACGCAAAATCAGATACATGGAAAGCGAAGAGGCAAAGGCGAGACCAATGCCGCAAATGCAGTTGATCAGACCAAACCAGAGAACAAGTTTCTTAGCACCGATGCTGTCCATCAGCGATCCGCCGATCAGAGTCATCAGGCAGAGCGAAGCGGAAGTCAGCGCGGTAACGAGTGAAAAAGAGTCCATGCCGTTGAGACTTGCAAGAACCGGTCCCTGAATATTGGCGAGGGAGAGGCCAAAGGCCGCCATGGACAAGGCTAACATCAGACAGCCAAGATATGCGAGGTTGCGCTGGAGAGGGGTTAAGCCGTTTTGAGTTGTGGTATCAGACATAAATTACTCCATCATTCCTTTTCTGTTTGTCCTCCTTTCTTCTTTCTCTTTTTTCATGACCATCTTATCAATAAAATGCTTACTGTTAGTTTCACATACTCAAAAGAAATTCCGCCGCAATGCGGCGGAATAAAAAATGACGCTGAAAATGAAAAGTACAGAGATATGGACACATTACTCAAAAGATAGGATTGGAAATGCGGACATTTTGCAAAAGACGGCGACAGAAACCGCCAGTGCTGGGTCTTCTGTACAGACGACGGATCCTCCATAGCCGGCTTTTTGCGCCAGCCTGTTCGATCCCGCCCTCAATCCCGAAGAGCAAGCGTCATCCGGCCTCAGTTCGACCTCAGTCTTCTGCCTGATCTTCCAGCAGAGGCGCGTATTTTTTCTTAAGCATGCCGGTATAAATGTGCGGATCAAACGGTTTGCCGCTGACTTCTTCGACAATTTCCAGCATGGTTTTCGAGGCGCCATAGCGATGGACGTTCTTTTCCAGCCAGGCCGCGATGTCTTCAAAGCGGTTTTCCAGAATGAGCTGCTCTGGATCGATGTCCCGCTCCATGGCTTCATAAATCTGGGCCGCGTAGGCAGAGCCAAGCGCGTAGCTGGGGAAATAGCCGAGATCGCCGGAAGACCAGTGCACATCCTGCAGGACGCCTTCACGGTCGTTTTCGGGTCGTGCGCCGAGATACGTTTCGTAAAGATCGTTCCAGAGCTGCGGAAGCGTCGCATAATCGAGGGTGCCTGCGGCCATTTTCTTTTCAATTTCATAGCGTATGAGAATATGGAAGGGATAGGTGAGCTCATCCGCGTCGGTTCGAATCAGCGAAGGACGGCACGTGTTGACCAGTGTAAACAGCGTATCGGCATCGACCGTTTCGAGGGCTGGAATTTCTTTTCGCAAAGCGGGAAGAAGCACGCTCCAGAACGCTCTGGAGCGGCCGATGTGATTTTCCAGCAGACGGGACTGGGATTCGTGGGCAGCGCAGCCGACGCCTTCCACGAGCATCGTCTTGTCAAAAGCCGCTTCCGTCTGCAGATGATACAGCGCGTGCCCGTATTCGTGGACGGTCGAAAGAATGGAACTGACAAACTGATCCGGTTCATAGTGCGTGGTGATTCGGACATCGTCGTGGGACAGAAAATCGGTAAACGGGTGCTCGGTCGTGCTGATCGCCAGCCGGTCCCGATCGGCTTTCAGAAAATCGAGAACTTCACTGGCCAGTTTTTCCTGCTGCGCGTCGCTCACCGGCGCGTGCAGAAGAGAAAGATCTTTTGGCCGGGCCGCAGCCGCTTTTTTGACGAGCGGACCGAGATCTTCGAGGATCGCTTCAAAAAAAGCATCATATTTTTCCTGATTCATGCCCGGTTCGTAAAGACTGAGCAGATAATCATAAGGATGGGCCGGATCAAAGCGCGGCGAATACGACGCCGCCTGCAGCGTATACGAAATGACTTTTTCGAGCGCGGGGCGAAAGCGTTCATAATCGGACTGGACTTTGGCTTCGTGCCAGATCGTCTCGCTTTCGGCCGCGCTTTCCTGCCATTTTCTGTAAAGCGGGGAAGGAATCTCCCGGGTGTCCTGAAGCTTTTTCAGGCGCAGCCCGACTTCTTTCTGTTCGAGCGATCCGTCTGCCATGGCGGCATATTCTTCTTCGAGCCAGGCGATCGTTCCGGGATTGTTTTCGAGATTAAAGGCGAACTGCGACAAAATCGTCAGCGCCTCATTGGTCCGGGAAGCCCCCTTTTTCGGGGCAACGGTATACTGATCGACATAGACTGTCGAGCAGGCCAGCGTATAGGCGCCCAGCGTATCAAGAAGCTGCTGGTAGCGCGGAGAAAAATTGAGTTTCATACAGATGGGATTCCTTTCAATTTGGCCGTATGCTGCCGTTTGGGCAGCAAGGGCCTTCTTTGTTTTCTGTTTTTTCGTATTTTCAGTTTGTTTTTATTTGGCTTTGCGTTTCTATTTTACAGGGAATCCGGCCCGTGCCCGTCTGTACTCTGTACATTGGACAGGAAGGCACTGCCTTTCCATTTTGCTGATGCATGCAGGGAATAGCGATGAAGGAGTTATTGAACGCCTGCGATTTCCCGGGATTTCCCTGTTCCTGAATCTGCATATAGAACACATATTGGACATATAGATTAAGACAGACCGTAAGTTCTAGATCGGTCGGGCGGTGTTTGGCAGCCGCCTCAGGAGGTTTTTATGAAAGTACGCCGTTTCATTCTTACTGCGCTCTGCGCGGCGCTGCTGGTTTCGCTGACCGGCTGTTCCAAACCCAAATCGTCGACGGATTCCGCGTCGACCGGTCCAGGGACGCTTGGCGATGACGTTCTCAAAGTCGGCATTACCCAGAAACTGACGGGAACGTTCTGTCCGATGTATGCCGCGTCGATGTATGACCAGTGGGTTGTCAACATGGTGTATCAGTCCATGCTGGCGTACGACGCGGACGGATCGCTGGTGCCGGTTCTGGCCAGCGAAGCGCCGGAAGTATCCAAGGACGGAAAAACGATCCGCTTCCATCTCAAGGAAGGACTTCGCTTTTCAGATGGATCGGAACTGGACGGCGATGACATCAAGTATTCCTTTACGCTCATGGCGGATCCGGAATACGTGGGCGGCATCAAGGACGGCACGTACGATTTCATTGAAGGCTTTGAAGCGTGCCAGGACGGATCGGCCAGAGACATTTCTGGCATTCAGGTTTCGCACGACGGTCTGACCGTTACCTTTACGTGCGCCCAGCCGGATAGTGACGCGGTCGCTTCGATCGGCACGGTGTTCATCGTGCCGGAAGGTCAGTTTCCGTATTCCCGCGGCAATCTGGACGCTTATAAAAACCTCGAGCCGGAGCAGGCGATTGGAACCGGTCCGTATGTGATCGATCAGTACGATCCTTCGTGGGGCGCTGTGCTGAAGAAAAATCCGGACTGGAACGGGGATGGCCAGTATCCGATCGAATCTGTGGCGATGCTGACGATTGAAGCGGGTACGGAAGTGCAGTCGCTTCAGGACGGAACGATCGATCTGATTCCGGCAACCGCCAATCCGGACATCATCGCGCAGGCTTCGGCCCTCGATAATGTGGAAACGAGCCACTATTTGCGCGCAGCCCAGGGCTATATCGGCTTTAACTGTCAGGAAGGCGTATGCGCCGATCCGGCGGTCCGGCAGGCGCTGGCCTATGCGACGGATCAGGAAAAATTTGTCGAAAAGTACTACGCGTGGCCAAGTATTTCCATGGATGCGGATCTGGAAAATGTAAACGTCGGCTATGTGCCGAAAACGTTCTGGTCACCGATTGCCCACGGTCTGGGCGCGGTGACAACGGGAGATAAGGAAATCGACGGCCTGATCGACTACAGCTATGATCCCGACAAGGTCAGTGCGATTCTTGACGCGGCTGGATGGAAAATGGGCGACGACGGCATCCGGGAAAAGGACGGCAGGCGTCTGGAAGTCCGTTTCCTCGCCAGCAAGAACAACTCCGTTTTAAAAACTCTGCTTCCGATGCTGGAAGTGTCCTGG
>NZ_JBKXLD010000087.1:0-9747 GCF_047010065.1 Allobaculum sp. | reverse complement strand
GCCCTGGCTGCTCATGTTCAAAAACGAAACCCATAACCACCCGACCGAAATCGAACCGTTCGGCGGCGCCAGCACCTGCATCGGCGGCGCGATCCGCGACCCGCTCTCCGGACGCAGCTACGTTTATCAGGCCGTCCGCATTACCGGTGCCGGCGATGTTACCGCACCGCTTGCTGATACGCTCGAACACAAGCTGCCGCAGTCCAAAATTTCCAAAACCGCGGCCAAAGGCTATTCCTCCTACGGAAACCAGATCGGTCTGGCGACCACCTACGTTGAAGAACTGTTTGATCCCGGCTATACCGCCAAGCGCATGGAAGTCGGCGGTGTCATCGGTGCCGCCCCGAAAAATCATGTCAAACGCGAAAAGCCGCAGCCGGGCGATGTGATCATTTACATCGGCGGCGCAACCGGACGCGACGGCATCGGCGGCGCGACCGGATCTTCCAAAGAACACAATGACCAGTCTCTGGATACATGCTCGTCCGAAGTACAGAAGGGCAACGCGCTTATGGAGCGCAAGCTGCAGCGTCTGTTTTCCAATCCGGATGCGACCCGTCTGATCAAGAAAGCCAATGACTTTGGCGCCGGCGGTGTTTCCGTCGCAGTCGGCGAACTGGCTGACGGCCTCGATATTGATCTCGATGCGGTACCTGTAAAATACGCCGGCCTCGACGGCACAGAACTGGCGATTTCCGAAAGTCAGGAGCGCATGGCCGTCTGCATTGCTGCCGAAGATAAAGAAGCCTTCCTGAAAGAATGCGAAAAGGAAAACCTGAACGCCGTTCAGGTCGCCACCGTAACCGATACAAACCGCCTCGTTATGAAATGGCGAGGCGATACGATCGTCGATCTCGACCGTTCCTTCCTCGATACCAACGGTGTCCGTCAGAAAGTTGATGTCACCATTCTCGAAGGCGAAAGCGAATGCAATCCATTCGTTTCCAGTGAGAAAACGCTTGATGAAGCGCTCGCCGAAGACAATACCGCAAACCAGCGCGGTCTTTCCGAAATGTTCGATGCTTCGATCGGCAAGAGCACCGTGCTCATGCCGTTTGGCGGAAAGACGCAGCACACTCCGGAAATCGGTTCCGTACAGAAACTGCCGGTACGCGGATTTACGACAACGTGCTCAGCGATGACCTACGGTTTTGATCCGAAGCTTTCCCGCTTCTCGCCATGGCTTGGCGCGCAGTACTCCGTTGTCGAAGCCCTCGCCCGTCTGAGCGCGCTCGGCTTTGATCCGCTCACTGCCCGTCTGTCCAATCAGGAATACTTTGAACGTCTCGGTTTCGATCCAGACAAATGGGGCTATCCGCTGCAGGCGCTGCTCGGTCTGGTCAAAGCCGAAATGGAATTTGAAACGCCGGCCATCGGCGGCAAGGACTCGATGAGCGGTACGTTCAACGATATTCACGTTCCGCCCACGCTGATCACATTCGCCACAGCCGTTACCGATACCGATCATGTGATCTCTTCCGCCTTTAAGGAACCGGGTCATCTGATTTATCTGGTTCGTCATATTCCTGAAAAGGACGGCAGCCCGAACTACGAACAGCTCAAGCACAATTTCGCCTCCATTCAGGAAGAAAACGAAAACGGCCATATCGCTGCAGCCCGCATCGTCAAGGATGGCGGTGTCGGGGCCGCTCTGGCGATCATGGCGTTTGGCAACGAAATCGGCGTCAATGCCAGTGTCGACGATCCGTTTGGATTTGGCATCGGCTCGATTGTTGTCGAAACGACGGAAGACATCGACCGCGACAACTGGATTCTTTTAGGCCATACGACCAAAGCCCAGGACATCACGCTCAATGAAAAAACGGAAAGCCTCGCGCAGGCCTATGCCGCCTGGAGCGAACGCTACGCCCGTCTCTATCCGACTGAAGCGCCCGCCAGAACAGAAAAAGACGCACAGAAAGCCAAAGCCGTTTCAACCTATTCTTCTGAGAAGCGCTATTCCAAAGTGAAATACGATAAACCGCTCGTTGTCATTCCGGTCTTCCCAGGACAGAACTGCGAATTCGATACCGCGGAAAAATTCCGCCGCGCCGGTGCGGAAGTGCAGACGATCGTCTTCAACAACCTGGATGTCGATCACATTAACGAATCGATCGACATGCTGGCCAAAGCCATTGAAAAGGCGCAGATCTTCATGATCGTCGGCGGCTTCTCGCTGGCCGATGAACCGGACGGCTCCGGCAAGTTCATCGTTTCCGTTCTCAAAAACGAAAAAATCAAAAACGCGCTCGATACGATGCGTGCCAGCGAAGGTCTGATTCTCGGCATCTGCAACGGATTCCAGGCGCTCGTCAAATCCGGTCTGCTTCCGTTTGGCGATCTGAACAAAAACGGCGAAGAGCTCGCTACGCTTTTCCGCAACGACATCAACCGCCACGTTTCCCGCGTTGCGCGCACCCGCATCACCTCGAATAATTCTCCGTGGCTGCAGGATTTCGATGCCGGCGACACGTTCTCGATCGTGCTCAGCCATGGCGAAGGCAAATTCATGGCCGACCCTGAACTGCTGCAGGAGATGATCGACAACCACCAGATCGCGACGCAGTACGTTGATGAAAACGGCGAACCGTCCATGAATGTGGAAGACAACCTCAACGGATCAATGCTCGCCATCGAAGGCGTCCTTTCCAAAGACGGCATGATCTTCGGAAAGATGGGCCACAGCGAACGCTACGAACCGGGTCTGTTCCAGAACATTTCCGGAAACCGCGATCAGGACATCTTCGCCAGCGGCGTCCGGTTCTTCACCCATAAGGAAAAAGACTAGCCCTCCGCTGCAAACCTCGCTTGCGATAATCCACATAAAAAATAGAAAGAAAAGCTGCTGTCCTGCAGATTGCAGAATGCGTGCCTGTCCGATTTGAACCCGGATATCCGACATCGCAAACTGCGATCCCTGGCCGGCGGCTGGCCTGCCCTCCTGTCCGGCTGACCAAAGCGATCCATCCGAGCGATCGTCTTCTGGAGGAAATCCCGGACAGAGTAACCAGAAAAATTTCAACAACGAAACATTCCTTCCTCACGGAATAAAGAAAGGAAAATGAAAATGGCTGATCAATATAAAGAAGCCGGCGTCGATCTCGAAGCTGGCTACGACAGTGTCCGCCGCATCAAATCCCATGTTGCCCGCACGAAAGTGCCTGGCGCCATGGATTCCATCGGTGCGTTTGGCGGCATGTTTGACTTAAAGGCAGCCGGGTTCAAGGACCCGGTGCTCGTATCCGGAACCGACGGCGTTGGCACCAAGCTGATGATGGCCTTCGAAATGGATAAGCACGACACCATCGGCATCGATGCGGTTGCGATGTGCGTCAACGACGTACTCGTCCAGCAGGCGTCCCCGCTGTTCTTCCTCGACTACATCGCGGTAGGCAAAAACTATCCGGAAGTCATCGAAAGCATCGTCAAGGGCGTAGCCGACGGCTGTGAGCTTTCCGACTGCGCGCTGATCGGCGGCGAAACCGCCGAAATGCCGGACATGTATGACATTCATCATTACGACATTGCCGGCTTCTGCGTCGGCGCAGCCGATCGTGAAAACCTGCTGACCAATACGAAAGTCAAAGCCGGCGATATCCTGATCGGACTGCCGTCTTCCGGCATTCACTCCAACGGCTTCTCGCTCGTTCGTAAAGTGCTGTTCAAGGACAACCACCTCGATCCGCACGAAAGCTTTGAAGAACTGGGCGGAAGAAAGCTCGGCGACGTACTTCTGGAACCGACCCGCATTTACGTCAAGCCGGTCAAGGCGCTCTTTGGCAAAGCGGATCTGCACGGCATGGCTCACATTACCGGCGGCGGATTCTTTGAAAACATTCCGAGAATGCTTCCCGAAGGCCTTGGCGTTTCCATCGATCTCAATTCGTTTGAACGTCCGGCCATCTTTGACTTCATTGCGAAGCGCTCGACCATTTCCGAGCAGGAACTGTACAACGTCTTCAACATGGGCATCGGCTTTGTGATCGCCGCTCCAGAAGAAGAAAAGGACAAAATTCTTTCCATCCTGGCTGAGCACGATCAGCCGGCGTATGAGATCGGCGAAGTGACGGATTCCGGAAAGGTTGAACTCCACCGATGAACGCCGTCGTGTTCGCTTCCGGATCGGGCACAAACTTTGAAGCCCTGATGGAAGCACAGAAGGACGGCCGCCTCGATGTGAAAATCGACGCGCTGTTTTGCGACAAGCCCGGCGCCTATGCGCTCGAGCGCGCGAAAAACTGGAATCTGCCGTCCAAATGCATCGCCTTAAAGGACTGCGAAAATAAAGCCGACTACGAACGACAGATTTTAGACTGGCTCAAAACGTACAATCCGGATCTGCTCATTTTGTCCGGCTACATGAAAATCGTCTCCGATACGCTGCTAGGCGCATATAAAGGCCGCATCGTCAATCTGCATCCGGCGCTGCTTCCCAGTTTCAAAGGGGCGCACGCCATTCAGGATGCCTATGAAGCCAGAGCGAAAGTGACCGGCGTTACGGTGCACTTCATTGATGAAGGCGTCGATACCGGTCCGGTGATCTTGCAGAAGGAAGTGCCGGTCAATCCAGACTGGTCCTTGGAAGAGCTGGAAACCGCCGTGCACGCTGCGGAATACGAGACGTTTTATAAAGGCATTAACGAGGCCGTAAAGATTCTTTCGGCAAAAGACTGAGTCTTCGAATAGAAATTCACAAAAATTCAGGACAGAAGCGACTGTCCTGAACAGAGATTGATTCGAGAAAAATAAAGGAGAAAAAAATGAAACGAGCACTGATCAGCGTTTCGGACAAAACCGGTCTGACCGATTTTGCCCAGGGATTAAAAGATCTTGGCTACGAGATCATTTCCACCGGTGGAACCCGTCGGACTCTTGAAAATGCGGGCATCGAAACCATTTCGATTTCCGATGTCACCGGCTTTCCGGAAATTATGGACGGCCGTGTTAAAACCCTGCATCCCGCCGTTCACGGCGCCCTGCTTTGCGTACGCGACAATCCGGAACATGTCAAAGCCATCCGCGATCTTGGCATTGAAGACATCGATTTAGTCTGCGTCAATCTGTACCCCTTTAAGGAAACGGTACAGAAAGAAGGCGTAAGCCATGCCGAAATCATCGAAAACATCGACATCGGCGGTCCAAGCATGCTGCGCTCCGCATCCAAGAACTACCGCTTCATTCCGGTTCTCTGCGATCCAGCCGACTACGACAAAGTTCTCAATGAACTGAAGGAAAACGGCGAAACGACGCTCGATACCCGTGAAAAGCTCGCGGCCAAAGTATTCCGTCACACTGCACGCTACGATGCGATGATCGCTGACTACCTGACTTCACGTACCGGTGAAGAATTCCCGGAAAGCATGACGATCACCTTCGATAAAGTGCAGGATCTGCGCTACGGCGAAAACCCGCACCAGAAGGCCGCCTTCTACAAAGGCATGAAGCCGCAGTATTCGCTGGCCAACGCGAAACAGCTGCACGGCAAGGAACTTTCCTACAACAACATCCAGGACGGTAACGCAGCCATCGAAGTTCTCAAGGATTTCGAAGGCCAGAAAGCGGCAGTCGGCCTGAAACATATGAACCCCTGCGGTGTCGGCATCGGCGCCACGATCAACGAAGCGTGGGATAAAGCCTACGATGCGGACCCGGTTTCCATCTTCGGCGGCATTGTCGCGCTCAACGACGTAGTCGATGCGGAACTTGCAGACAAACTGTCCAAAATCTTCCTGGAAATCATCATTGCACCGGGCTTTACGGATGAAGCCATGGAAATTCTGACTCGCAAGAAAAACATCCGTCTGCTTGAACTCGACACCACCCTCGAGCCCAGCAACACCCTCAAGTACACGAACGTCAACGACGGTCTGCTCGTTCAGGAAATGGATACCCATCGCCTGCGCGTTGAAGATCTGACATGCCCGACAACCCGTAAACCGACCGAAGAAGAACTCGAACAGCTCCTCTTTGGCTGGAACATCGTAAAGCACGTGAAATCCAACGCGATCGTTCTCGTCAAGGACAACCAGACGATCGGCGTCGGTGCCGGACAGATGAACCGTGTCGGCGCGGCGAAAATCGCCATCGAACAGGCCGGCGAAAAGGCGAAAGGTTCCGTTATGGCTTCCGATGCCTTCTTCCCGATGCCCGATACCGTGGAAGAAGCGGTAAAAGCCGGCGTGACCGCCATCATTCAGCCGGGCGGATCCATCAAGGATCAGCTGAGCATCGACGAATGCAACCAGCACGGCATCGCGATGGTCTTCACCGGCATCCGTCACTTCAAGCACTAATCTTTACTCAACTTAGGATTCACAAAGACAGACCGGGCCAGACGAGGATTTGATCGCGGCCTGCTGCCTTTACCATTTACACAGGGAACTGAAGCGTTCAGCTCCCTGTGTCTCTCATTCTGGCCGTCTTCCATCGTCTTTCCGGACAAATTTCCAAAGCGAAACCGGGAGAAAACCAGAGGTGAGAAGAGAGTCTCCAGAACAGAGTGTCTGATCTGAATGAAAACCAGACCGTCCCGCGTTCTGGCGGAGCGGTTAAAATGAAAACTTATCTGCAGTTTCTGCAGATCCTGCTAATATGAGGTGATTTTATGAAAGTACTCGTCATTGGAACCGGCGGAAGAGAGCACGCGCTCGCTCTGGCCGCTTCCAAATCGCCGCTTTGCGAAAAACTGTACTGCGCACCGGGCAATCCGGGCATGGGACAGATCGGCGAAAACGTGAACATCAAAGCCGATGACGTAAAAGGACTCGCGGACTTTGCGCAAAATAACGGCATCGATCTGACCATTGTCGGCCCCGAAAATACGCTGGCTGCCGGCCTGGCGGATGAATTCCTCGCCCGCAATCTCAAAGTGTTTGGACCGACCCAGGGCGCAGCCCAGGTGGAATCGTCCAAGGACTTTGCCAAGTCGCTGATGAAAAAATACGATATCCCGACAGCGGCGTACGAAACGTTCCACGATCTTGAATCCGCGAAAGCCTACGTGCTCGAACACGGTGCCCCAATCGTCATTAAGGAAAACGGTCTGAAAGCCGGCAAAGGCGTGACCGTAGCCATGAATATCGAAGATGCGCTTGAAGCGCTGGAGATCGCCTTTGCGATCGAAGACAATGCAGTCGTTATTGAAGACTATCTCGAAGGCTTTGAGTTTTCCCTGATCGCCCTGGTTAACGGCGATCTCGTCGTTCCGCTCGAATGCGCGCAGGACCACAAGCGCGTAGGCGACAACGATACCGGTCCGAACACCGGCGGCATGGGCAGCTATTCTCCGGTCCGCAAAATTACGCCGGAGCTCGTCAACACCACGATGGAAGCGATCATGAAGCCGATGGCCAAAGCGCTGCAGGCCGAAGGCGTTCCGTTTACCGGCTTTCTGTACGGCGGTCTGATGGTTACCGAAGACGGCATCAAGACAATCGAATTCAACGCCCGCTTCGGCGATCCGGAAGCCGAAGTCATTCTCTGCCGCCTGGAAAGCGACTTCCTTCAGGCGATTCTCGATGTTATGGATGGCAGAAAACCGGAACTGAAATGGACCGACAAAACGAGCCATGGTGTCGTTCTGGCCTCCACCGGCTATCCGGCTTCGTCCACCAAAGGCGCCTTGATTGAAGGCCTCGAAGATACCGATTCTCTGATTTACCACATGGGAACGAAAGAAGAAGACGGAAACCTGTACACCAACGGCGGCCGCGTACTCATGCTCGTCAACCTCGCGGATACGCTCGAAGAGGCCATGGAAAAAACGTACGCGGACTTGAAACATGTGAAATCCGATGCGCTGTTCTATCGAAACGATATCGGAAGAAAGGATCTGGACTAATGGCTAAAAGCGATCTGGAAATTGCACAGGAATGCGTCCTGGAACCGATTGATGTCATTGCCGCAAAAGCGGACATCGATCTCGATGCAATTGAACCGTATGGAAAAACGAAAGGAAAAATCGATCTGAATACGCTCGATCTTTCCCAAAATAAAGACGGCAAGCTCATTCTCGTTACCGCCATCAACCCGACGAAAGCCGGCGAAGGCAAATCCACCACGACCGTCGGTCTTGGCGATGCCCTCAATCGTTTAGGCAAGAAAACGATGATCGCCCTGCGCGAACCGTCCTTAGGTCCGGTTTTCGGTCTGAAAGGCGGCGCGGCTGGCGGCGGCTATGCTCAGGTTGTTCCAATGGAAGATCTGAACCTGCACTTTACCGGCGACATGCATGCGATCACGACCGCGAACAACCTGCTTTGCGCGATGATCGACAACCATATGTATCAGGGCAACGAACTCGATCTCGACAAGGATCGCATTACGTTCAAGCGCTGCCTCGACATGAATGACCGCACCCTGCGCGAAATTGAAATCGGCATGGGTTCCAAAGTCAACGGCATCGAACGCAAGGACGGTTTCAACATTACTGTTGCCTCCGAAATCATGGCCGCGCTCTGTCTGGCGGACGATCTGATGGATCTGAAAAAGCGCTTTGGCGACATGCTCATCGGCTTCAACCATTCCGGCGATCCGGTCTATGTCCGTGATCTGAAGTGTGAAGGCGCCATGGCTATGGTCATGAAAGACGCCGTGAAGCCAAACCTCGTACAGACGCTCGAACACAACCCGGTTCTCGTTCATGGCGGCCCGTTCGCGAATATCGCTCACGGATGCAACTCCGTTATCGCAACGAAAACGGCGCTGAAACTGGCTGATTACGTCGTAACCGAAGCCGGATTTGGCGCGGATCTCGGCGCGGAAAAGTTCCTCGATATCAAGTGCCGTCTGGCCGATCTTCATCCAAACGCCGTTGTTCTTGTTGCTACGATCCGTGCTCTTAAGCAGCATGGCGGCGTAGCCTTTGAAGATCTCAAGGAAGAAAACATTCCGGCTATGCTGGAAGGCTGTGCCAACCTGGCTAAGCACATCGACACGATCCATCAGTTTGGACTGCCGTGCATTGTCGCCATCAACCAGTTCGAATCCGATACGCCGGCTGAAATTGCGGCACTCGAAGCATGGTGCAACGAAAACGGTCATCCGCTCTCCCTTTCCCAGGTATGGGCCAAAGGCGGCGAAGGCGCGCTCGATCTGGCCGAAAAGGTAGTGGATCTCTGCGATCAGGAAAACGACTTCCACGTACTTTACGACGAAAAGGATTCGATCGAAAACAAGATCACGACCATCGCACAAAAAGTGTATGGCGCCGATCATGTCGAATTCACCGACGAAGCCAAAGCGCAGATCGAAGAATTCAAGAAATACGGCTGGGACAAGCTGCCCGTCTGCATGGCCAAGACGCAGATGTCTCTGACCGACGATCCTAAACGCATGGGCGCACCGAAAGGCTTCGCTATTACCGTGCGTGAGTTGCGTCCGTCTCTGGGCGCCGGATTTGTGGTTGCTCTGACGGGCAAGGTTCTGACGATGCCGGGTTTGCCGCCGCATCCAAGCGCGCTCGATATGGACATCGACGAAAACGGCAAGATCAAAGGGCTGTTCTAAGCCAAATAATTCTCGCAGCCTAACGAAGATACGAAACTGGATCGAGGAAACCGATCCTCGATGAAATCGATCTTCGAAGGGACCAAGAATTCAAATTCAATACGCAAAAAGAAAATGCAGTTTCGACGGACGCAAAATCCGCGAAACTGCATTTTTTCGTTTGGAAGAAAACCTGCCTCACTCAATCGCCAGCTCGGTTTCGGTCGCTTCGATTTCGTCTTCGAGGGTATCGTTTCCTTC